>NZ_JAUSUN010000002.1:0-253755 GCF_030814065.1 Mesobacillus stamsii | reverse complement strand
TGTCCAGACCTTCATTACACAAATCAATAAAGAACCTATGAAAATTGTTAATCGCCTATGTCTAAAACTATAAAATCTTTAGTTCCGTCTATATAGCAGGAAAATTTTATTGAAAATATTCTAATAATTATATATTATAAGAAGAATACAAAAATAAATTTGGTTTAAAAAAATGAAACCGTTAGGAGTGTCATAATGGTTCAAAAAGTATTAGAGGTTAATGAACTTAAAGTTGGTATAAAAGATGAAGGAAAGAAAACCAACATTGTAAATGGTGTTAGTTTTGACCTTTATAAAGGGGAAACGCTTGGAATTGTTGGCGAGTCAGGCTGTGGAAAGAGTATGACATCACTTTCACTAATGGGACTTTTGCCACCTGGAGTAGAGTATTTAGGTGGTGATGTTCGTATAGATCACCTCCATTTTAAAGATTTTAGAAAAAAGGACTGGCGTAAAATTCGTGGAAAACGAATCGCGATGATTTTCCAAGAGCCGATGAGTTCATTAAACCCAGTACATACCATTGGCAATCAAATCATGGAAATGGTATTGAATCATGAACCGATGAAGAAAAAGGAAGCTAAAGCGAGGGCACTTGAGATGCTTCAGCTTGTTGGAATTCCTAGACCTGATCAAGTCTTGGATGAATATCCATATCAACTTTCAGGGGGGATGCGCCAAAGGGTCATGATTGCCATTGCGCTTTCCTGCAACCCGGAAATACTTATTGCGGACGAACCTACTACTGCACTTGATGTGACAATTCAAGCGCAAATCTTAGAGTTGATGAAAAATCTACAGGATCAAATGAACATGTCCATTATATTGATTACCCATGATCTCGGTGTTGTCGCTGAGATGTGTGATCGAGTCATCGTAATGTATGCGGGTGAGATTGTGGAGGAGTCCTTAGTTGTTGAGTTATTCGACAATCCTAAGCACCCCTATACGAAGGGATTGCTTGCATCACTTCCTGATATCAGCGAGCAAAAGGAATATCTTTCTTCGATTCCGGGAGTGGTTCCGGTATATGGAAATATGCCGATTGGTTGTAGGTTCGCTGAAAGGTGCCCACAAGCACATGATCGGTGCAAAGAAACTCCTCCACTAGTGGTAAAGGAGAGTGGATCGCGAGTGAAATGCTGGCTATATGAGCGGGAGGAAGCGGAGGTGATAATGTGACAGAACAGCAAAATGTATTACTGAAAGTTGAAAATTTACAAAAACACTTCCCTGTTAAGGGTGGGATTTTTGGGAATAAGACTATTAATCAAGTAAAAGCGGTCGAAGGAGTTTCATTTGAAGTTAAGCAAGGAGAAACGTTTGGAATTGTCGGTGAATCAGGTTGCGGGAAAAGCACGACTGGCCGAACGATTCTTCGGCTCCTCGAACCAACAAGTGGGAACATTTATTTTCAGGGTGTTAATATCGCAGAGGTGAATAAAACCGAAATGAGAAAGTTGCGTAAGGATATCCAAATAGTCTTTCAAGACCCTTTTTCTTCACTCAATCCGCGGATGCGGGTGAAAGATATTATTGAGGAACCCCTTATCAACTTTGATGTTAAAGATCGATCCGAAAGGGAAAAGCGAGTTCATGAGATTGCTGAACAGGTTGGTTTGACAGTTGACCAGCTTTCGCGGTTTCCGCACGAATTTTCAGGTGGGCAGCGTCAAAGGATTGGGCTCGCACGAGCATTGATTACAAAGCCTAAATTGATTATTGCCGATGAGCCTGTTTCAGCGCTTGATGTTTCCATTCAATCTCAAGTATTAAACTTAATGAAGGACTTACAGAAGGAATTTGGGCTTACCTACATTTTTATCTCTCATGATTTAAGTGTTGTAAAACATTTATGTGATCGAATCGGAGTTATGTATCTCGGGAAGATGGTGGAAGTGGCCGAAAAGAACCAAATGTATGATGAACCACTACATCCTTATTCGAAGGCCCTACTTTCAGCACACCCAAGTTCTCATCCGTTAAAAAAGAAAAATCGTATCATTTTAAAAGGCGATGTGCCAAGCCCATCAAATCCTCCAAGCGGATGTACATTCCATCCTAGATGTTCTTCCTGCATGGATATTTGTAAAACGGAAGCACCATCGCTACAGACGGTTCGAGATCAACATGACGTTTCCTGCCATCTCTACACAGAAGTTAACAAGGATCAGGAGTATCTGTATGAGTAAACAGTAGAAAAAGCACTTCGACTATTGGATGTTTATACAGAAGAGTAACCTATTGTGTCTGTCTCGATGAATTTCAAAATTTATGGGAATACCCAAATTTATTCTCCATACCCGATTGTTGCAAAATTTGTGCAATTCGGTTATTTACAAAGAATATCCTTTCAGCAAGATGGTTTGGTGATAGATGGTGAGGTTTATGATATAGGAACAACATTTCTAGAATTGGGTGAACGGGTAGCAGAAAGATATCAGTTGTTCATCGGTTGTCTGTCCTTTTATGAAGAAGATTTAGAGAAGTCGTCTAAATGGTCATTTAGGAGCAAAATTAAGAGTTCTATATTGAAAAAATTGATGGTATTAGACCAGTAGTGAGGCTTTACATTAGAAGTTGGACTATACGCACCTTTATGTGCGGGTGCCTATAACTCGGACATTCCTAGCTAATTTATCTCAAGAGGAATTTGACCGAAACTATTGTAATCCCTTGACCAATATACAAATCAGACACCCACATCGATTGAGGAAGTATGGAACCGTAGAAATGACAAGGGAGTCTGGTTTTGCTTTGCTTATAGTGATTCTGATCTCGAGGAAGAAAATTTATCAATTGCTGTACCTATCTTTAGCCGCTTTGGAATCGTCCCGTGCTCGATTAGTATGGCGGAATTCTCTACCAACTTGTCAAGAGAGATGGTTATACCCATCCATATCCATAAGGTAAAAATTATAAACAACAACCAAAGGAGGATAACAGATTATGATGAAGAAATGGCTATCATTGATTTCGCTAATATTTTCTTTAATGCTCGTTTTAGCAGCGTGTTCTGGTGGAGGAGAAGAGTCTAGCACAAATGAAAAAAGCGATAGTAGGGAAAACCCAGCTAAAGATCGTGGAAATGAAATTATCATTGGAGTTTCAGGGGAACCACAAAACTGGGACCCGATTGATACCTTTTTGTTGGACTGGAGTACAATTGCAACTTCTGTATTTGAAGGGCTAGTTGATCGAAATTTAAATTTGGAAATCCAGCCTGGTCTAGCTGAAAGCTGGGAGTATCTAGATGACCAAACCTTACAATTCAAGCTTCGTCAAGGTGTTCAATTCCATAACGGGGAACCATTCAACGCCGATGCTGTAAAGTTTACTTTCGATCGCTTGCTAGGTGAAGAAGGACAAAAGGGACCTCAATACTCAAACTATACTTCGATTGATAGTGTAGAAGTAGTTGATGAATATACTGCAACTTTTCACTTAAATTCTCCTGATCCTGTTCTTTTAACAAAGCTTGCAGGTTATGGGGCGGTGATTGTTCCTCCTAAATATGTTCAGGAACATGATGATGAGTTTTTCAATAATAACCCTGTTGGGACGGGTCCCTTTAAAATGACAGGTTACAAGCGTGACCAGGAAATTGTTTTAGAAAAGAACCCTGATTACTGGAAAGAGGGCTTACCAAAACTTGATAAAGTTACATTTAAAGTGATTCCGGAAGCTTCTACCAGATTAGCAGAACTTCAAACCGGAAACATTGACGTAATGAAGCGTGTAGAGGTTGCTCAAGCTGAAACCGTTAAAAATACTAGTTACTTAGAATTAATTGATGTGGGTACGCCAACGGTATACTCCCTTCGTTTTGATCCTGGCCAAAAGCTAATGGACAATAAACTTGTAAGACAAGCGATCAACTATGCAGTAGATAAGCAATCAATCATTGATGAAATTTTAAGTGGCTATGGTAAGCAAATCAGCACTTACCAAAGTGAGCTTTCATTCGGAAACAATCCGGATTTAGAGCCATACCCTTATGATCCAGAAAAAGCAAAAGAGTTGTTAGCGGAGGCAGGAGTAGCTGAAGGGACAGTATTAGATGTCTACATTCCTGGTAATGATGGAAACTTCAAAGAGATTACTCAAGCGGTTGCTTTCTATTTGGAAGAAGTTGGATTAAAAATGAATATTAACAGTGTTGACAACACAACGCTCATTTCCGAGTTAATACCTAATGGAAAGGCTGGCCATATGTATCGTCAAGGCTGGGGAGGATGGACTCTTGACTTTGATAACACGGCTTACCTAATGTACCATGAAGGGGAGCAGTGGAACCCATCTTTTAAAGATGAAAAAGTGGAAGAATTGCTTGCTGCACAGCGTGCAACAGTGGATCAAGAAGAGCGTAAAAAGATTTTCATGGAGTTAACTGAATTGCTATATGATTTGGCACCAGAACTAAATCTTTACCAAGCTGTTGATTTATATGCAGCAAACTCTCGTTTGGAAAACTTCCAGCCGCCTCATGATGATAGAATGCGTCTAGAAGAAGTTTCCGTTAAATAAACGTAAAGAAGATGGAACGGTCAGAAAGAGATAGTATGAACCTCATGCTATCTCTTTCTATTAAATATTATGTTGAGTTAGGGCAAGTTTCTTGGTTCTGATATCAACACACACTGAAAACTTCTTTTATTTATCACTCACTCGCTGGTAGTAAGGGGGAACAATCATGATAGCTTACGTGATACGAAGATTGCTACACACAGTTTTAGTTGTACTAGGGATTTCGTTGATTGTCTTTTTTTCAATTCGTCTGACAGGTGATCCTGTCTCCGTAATGTTTGCAGCAGGAGAGCCAACTAAAGAAGCAATTGCGGAAGTTAGAAGCAATCTAGGTTTAGATGAACCATTATATGTTCAATATGGAATATTTCTAAAGGGTATTTTTACATTTGATTTTGGTAAATCGTTTCGAAGTGGGATGCCGGTCATGGAATTAATCAATGAACGAATTGGCGCTACGCTTGCACTCGCTTTAGGAGGTATGGCAGTTGCGATTCTTATTGCCTTTCCAGTTGGGATATTGTCCGCGGTAAAGCGCGATACCGCAGTTGACTTCTTTGGACGAATTTTTTCTTTATTAGGGATTTCTTTCCCGAATTTCTGGTTAGGTATTATGCTTATCCTTGTTTTTTCGGTCACGTTACAATGGTTGCCGGTTTCGGGTTTTGAAGGTTTCAAGCACTTAATTTTACCTTCAATAACACTGGGTTTAATTTTATCTGGGATTCTTGCTAGGCTTGTCCGGTCATCGATGCTTGAAGTGATGAATCAACAATATGTTTCAACCGCTAAATCAAAAGGGATTAGTGAATGGAAGGTAATCATTAAGCATGCTTTCCGGAATGCTTTATTGCCAACCGTAACCTTTATTGGGCTTCAATTTGGATCGCTATTGGGCGGCACTGTCATTGTGGAGCAAATTTTTTCTTGGCCTGGTGTGGGTCGTTTAATCATAGATGCCATCAATCAAAGGGATTATCCTGTGATCCAGGGTGGAGTTATTTACTTAGCCATTATCATGGTGTTAGTCAATTTAATCGTTGATTTAAGCTACACACTAATTGATCCAAGAGTGAAAGTAGGAGGGAGTAAATCATGACATCTGTAGGGCTTGAAAAAGCAGTGCCTGTAAATCCTCCAAGAAGGCCTCACCTTAAAAAGTTGTGGCGTTTTATTAAAAAGAATCCAGTTGGATTCATCGGGTTAATCCTCGTGGCACTCAGTGTTTCTTGTGCTTTGTTTGCTCCGTTTATCACCCCTTTTGACCCGTCGAAGGCGAGTTTGTCATCTAGGTTGGCTCCTCCATCTTGGGCAGATCCAAAGGGTGAATCAGCTTTCCTGCTTGGTGCGGATCAGGTGGGTCGTGATTTATTAAGCCGAATTATTTATGGAGCTAGAATTTCTCTGATGGTAGGAATTTTTGGTGTCTTAATTGCGATGGTAATTGGAACGGTTCTAGGGTTGATTTCAGGGTACTTTGGGAAATGGCTTGATGATATCATCATGCGCGTAGCTGATATTCAGTTAGCCTTCCCATTCATTTTATTTGCGATTGTCATCATGAGTGTGCTTGGCACGGGGATTTGGAAAATTATTATCATTCTAGGTTTAACCTATTGGGTTGGCTTTGCCCGCCTGATACGTGGACAGGTGATTTCATTAAAAGAGCAAGAATATATTCAGGCAGCTAAGGCAATTGGTGGAACGAATTTTAACATTATTCGCAAGCACATTTTACCGAATGTATTATCTTCGATTCTTGTCCTAGGAACAATGTACATTGCTGAGTTTATTTTGTTAGAAGCTTCACTGACATTTCTTGGTTTGGGGGTCGATCCCACGATTCCGTCTTGGGGTGGAATGCTTGCTGATAGTCGAAATTATATTACAAGTGCATGGTGGACAGCTGTTTTTCCAGGTGTAGCCATAATGATTACGGTTTTGGGCTTTAATCTACTTGGAGATTGGTTGCGCGATAAATTAGATCCAAATATGAAAGTGTAGGAGACGACCATTGAAAAATCTTCTGGAAATGTGGACCAAGGATGGCTTGCTACAGGATCAGAACGGGGATGGTGTCATTGATGGGACAAATATTTTTATCAACCTCCCGGACTTTCTTGCCCCAGAGGGGTTAATTGATTTCTGTGCCAGACTTGGATTTGAGACGACGTCTCTATCATTTGATTTCTTCGAACAGAGGGAAGGCGTGGTAGAACTTGGCTTTGAAAAGTCGGATTTCAAAACGGACATTAGAATCGAAGCAGAAAAGCTTTTGGTTCATTATAAAAGTGAAGTAGAGCTTTCTATGCTTTTAAAATTGTTGGCTGCGATGGATGATGAACAAGAATGTGATTGGTGTATCGCAATTGAATTACGTAACGGAAAGGTCTATGCCGGTCGAGTCCCCATTTCGGTTGTTTATGGTCATTTAGAAAGCGATTATAATCTTCCTATCATCGATAATCTTAGTGAATTATGGAGTTTCTCTGGTGTGGGTAAAAATAAAGAAGCGAGCCCAGGAAAATCCTTAAGCATGAACATTGAGGTGGAAAAGCCCCTGTTAACGACCGCGCTTTTACAGGAGGTATGTTTTTTTGCAGCAAGGAGCTCGATGTATTCGACCAGGATATCATTCCCAGTCACTAACGAATCGAATGCAAGTTTGCATTTTGTAATTGGGGAAGGAAATCATCTTTTAGAATCTGGACAGGTATTAGATGAATATCCAGGCCAAGCGGGCGCTGTTTTAGAGCTAGTAGACACAAATATTTTATCCTTCAAAGGTTCGAAAGAAATGCTCTCTGCAGCATTGGCTCGGCTTGTTAGATCAAAACATTGGAGTGAAGGCGGTTCATTTGGATATTGGGAAAAGAAGCATCAACTTGCCCAAAAGGAAGACCCACCTCAGTTGTTTGAAATGACATGGAAGGATGAGAGTGAAGTAGACATCGCTTTTCAGATTTTAACAAAATCAGAGAATCTTAATGGAGCAGATGTGGAAGTATTTTTGTCGGAACCATTCAAAATTCGCGAGCAGCTTGAAAAAGAGTGGAGGGTTAAGTTTCCTGAAATTCACTCATTGGTCATTCACTCGGCTTATAAAACTGGTCTACATTGGATCATGGAAGAAGTTCTACCTGAGTGGCAAGCATCGAATCAACTTGTTCAAGGAATGGAGATAAAGGTCCAAAAAGAAACCGGGGAAAAAGGATTGGAGCTACCGATACGTTGGATTCAAGAGCTTTACCCGATTGATGGTTACATCGAGGAGACGATTGGTTTAAAGGCAAGTCAAGTTTATTTTACGCTTGAGGAGACCCTCGGTCATACGTATGAGATTTATGGGATTGATGAGAAAGGGGATAAATTTTTCCTTAGCGATTTGGACGTGCCAGTTTCAAGTCTTCCCTATTTGGATGGTCAGCATATGGTTTACCCCGTCTCAAGTGCGGTCCGGATCCATCATGTTAACAAGGTCGAGGAACACCTTATTCAAACAGACAGGGAGCGATTTTACCGTTTTTATGTCGAGGAGGTCCTGCCAAAGCTATGGCGTGAAGTATCCAACTATCAGCCAGGACAGGGACACAGCCGTCCGCTATTTGACCGAATTGAAGTGGATGTATGGATGAGTGAGGAAGAAAAAAGTCTTCAAGTGGATAAGGAACGTGTTTCTTCCCTTGAAGCATTACATGAAGATTTATATTTTAATACTTTGGATTACTTTGCTCAGTTGGGAGAAAGAGTGGAAGGAAAGGCATTCTCAGCTCCGGGTGGAATCCATCCATTTATGCATGTAAGGCCAGGACTGAAACCGGAAGCGCAGATTAAAGTTTACGGTTGGCAAGAAAAGTCGATTGAACAATTAATCACTAAGGCACTTATTTTCGATCCAGAAGGAGTAATGTTTGCAGCAACCGTAACTGATGGAAAACGGGAATTCTACCTTCCTATTGGAGCTTTCGAACAACCATCTGAACAAATTCATCCAGAGATTCAGCGATGGATGGAAAATGATCCAAAGTATCACGTTTTGTATCCTGATTATTCCTATGGCGGACATGCAATACCTGTAGTCGAGTGTTTTTTAGATGCAGGTGAAGACTTCTATTCGCCACTAAAAATGTCTGCGTTCAAGAAAACGTTGTTTATTGAAGCGGGACATCACTCCAATGAGGTTTCCAGTACCCCTGCTGTTTTCGCCCTAATGGACAAGGCAGAGGAATGGTTTTGTAATTGGTTGAAGCACATGAATGTTGTGTTCATACCATTAGCTAATCCTGACGGTTATCAGTTATTAACGAAACTTACGAACGAGCATCCTGACTGGAAACATCATGCGGCAAGATTCAATGCGGTAGGTTTGGAATTCGCTCATGTCCGTTTTCAAAACACGGTGTTTGGTGAAGCGAATATTTATCCTGAAATTCTTCGCAGGTGGGCACCTGACATCATAATTGATGATCATGGTATCCCAGCGCATGAATGGGTTCAACCCTTTGCAGGCTACAATAGTCCGCCAAGGTTTCCAGTCTCGTATTTTTTGCCTAGTGCACATATTTATGGAATAGGACGAGTGTCGCAAGACGTATCTTACCGAAATCAGCATGAAGAGAACCTTGAAGAAATCGTCAAGAATGTAAGCCAGTATTTAAGAGATACTTCTATTGACTTCGATAATTCCTATTGGAAAGAACGCTTTATCAAATATGGAAACCAATGGTTACCAGACGTTTTTCCGATTGAAGAGGCGCCAGGAATCCATTTTTATAGACAAACCTTCGTAACTCCAAACTATGCATCGATAGGCATTATTCGGTACCCAGAGTGGATTGCCGCTGATATTATCTCGGAAGCGGCTGATGAGGTAGTATATGGAGAAGACCTACAAAGCTGTATTGACGCCCACATTGAATTTGATTTAGCGATTATCGATGTGCTTTTACATACAAAAGTGGAGTGGGAGCGTCACCGTGTCCCTGGCCTATCCCTTGAGCGAATTCGTCCAATTAAACTTGATGAAAGGAATGGTTGATTTATGAAAACACTACTATTGACAGGTTTTGAACCGTTTCTAGATTTTACGATTAATCCAACTATGCGAATTGTAGAAGACCTAAATGGTATGGAAATTGGCAGGTATAAGGTTCATGGAGAAATCTTATCGGTTAACTTCCGCGAATCAGGAAAGCAACTCATTGAGCACTTAGAGAAAACTCAGCCGGATGCAGTAATATCGTTGGGTTTAGCTGGTGGACGGTATAAAATCACACCTGAGCGCATTGCCATTAATGTCAATGATGGAAACCGTGACAACTTTGGAAACGTCCCGGTTGACGAGGTGATTCAGTTGGAAGGAGCAGACGGTTATTTATCGACATTGCCCATTCGTTCCATGATCAATCGCCTGCAGGAACAAGGTCTACCTGCTGAAATCTCAAATACAGCGGGAACATATTTATGCAACCATGTCATGTATCAGGGCTTGCATTACGTAAAAATGCAGGGAAAAAGGACCCTTTCAGGCTTCATTCATATTCCTGCTTCCCATGAACTTGCAATTCAAAATGGGAAGATCCCGAGTTGGTCACATGAAGATTTAAAAAAGGGAATCATCACTTGTATTCAAGTGTTGTCGGAAAATGTATAATTTGCAACCCAAAGCATGTGACGGGCGAGAAGAGTATTCACGTTTATATTTGGTAACCAATGTGGATCTGTAAATATATCATCATGGGATTCGGTGGTTGAACAAAACGGTTACTTATTTTGCTTGACTCTTGCATTTTTCAATAAACACTATAAAGTGCAACGGGTAGCTTGTTACAAAAATCGAAGTTTTTCGCCATCAATTTCAGATCTTTCAGCACATCCATAAAGGATTTTTTCGACAATGCTTGTTCATAGGCGTTTACCACAAGTTGACCCAGATGATCTTTACTTATTCGCCGAACGACATCACAAATTGTTAATGGGATTTCTTGTTGCCATTTTTTAACGTTCGTATTTCTAGATAGTTTTAGGTAAAGAACTCGATACACCAAGAACGTTGAATCCCTTTGTGGTGAAAAAGCTGGTATTCGTCAAAGCCAAGTAACTCTTAGAAATAACGATATCCGGTTTCGATAATCCAACGCATAATAGCAAGAATCGTAACGAGATTCGGCTACTATCAGTACAAAGAAGACAAAATGGGGTCTTGCTCGAATCGAATTCCCACCCAATATAACAGGTTTGAAACTAAAGAGATAGTATAATAATGAGACATAAAAAATAAGACTTAAGATATGGGGCTGGTTCTTTGCCTATTTTGTATCGGTGGTGGATGAAGGGAAGATCAATAAAATTAATGGACCAAAACGTAATTGTCTCTACTATGGAGTGACGGATTGTCTTTAAAAAAACGGGTTGGGGATGACATCGATCAAGATAAGGTACAAAAGATCTTCACCTCTGAAAACCAGGATCATACAAAAGAATACATGGCCTTCATTGCGGATACCCTGGTGAAGTACATGGAACTGTCAAAAGAGATGAGTCCAACTTTAATTTTTTCACTGTTTTATTATAAATCTCGAAAAGCAAAAGAAGGAGGAAAGCTATATTGCTATCCTCTTTATGCTTTTTGTTTAATTACTATATGAAACAGGTAGAGAGATCTTCCATTATGTGGCCGGACTTATCTTTATCCCAATAACCCCAAGGATAATGAGTATGATGGAAATCGCCTTAAACAAGGTGATGCTTTCCTGGAAATACAGGATGCCGATGAGGCTTACTGCAAGTGTGCCCACTCCGGACCAAATTGCATAGGCCACACTTAAATCCATTTTTTGCACAACAAACGGAAATATGCTAAAACATCCGCCGTAAAATACGAATATTAAAACGGATGGAGTAAATTTAGACAGTCCGTCTGAAAGCTTTAATGAAATGGTCCCGGCTACCTCCAGGATGATCGTGAAAATAAGTAAAAGCCAAGCTGGCATCGGTTTTTTCACCTCAAGGTTAGTATTTAAATTTCAATTTCAATCCCCTTCCAGATGGAAGGGGATGTCGTTTTCTTCTTATTTATAAGGAAGCTGGAGAACCTTTCCCATGCATCTTTGCGATTGGGGCAATACAGGTGTTTCGTTCCCATACGCAAATGCCGTGTTGGTCGATAAGGTTGTTGACGGATGGGATGATAATGTCAGCGAGTGGGGCCAGATCTTTGGTGGAGCTGACTCCTGACAAGACTCCAATTGCGAGACCGGCTTGCCCCAATTTTGCCAAGGTGAGGTCGACAGCAGTGTCGCCTACGACTGCAACTTCTTCTGGTTCAAGTCCAAAATGCTGGCAAAATGCAAACAGGACGTTTGGATGAGGCTTTTTTTCCGGCAGGCGGTCGGCGGTGGCAATGAATTCAAAATAATGGCCGATCCCTAGGGTTTTAAGGCAGATGTCGGTAGCTTCCCAGTCATCAGCGGTCGCGATTCCGAATTTAATGCCCTTTGTTCTCAGATTGGTGAAAAGCTCATCCAGATTGGCAGTTGGAACAATCATTTCTGTCTTCTGTTTCGTTATCTGTGCCAGGCTGTCCGATATCCATTCCCTGAGTCGGGGAATCTGCTGGATCTCATGGTAGCTGAGCACTTTCCGGAAAGCGGCTTCAATGTCATAGGAAGTTCCCCCGGCAAGAACGCCGTGGGGAAGCACTTCCTCGTTGACAATCCCTATGGAATGAAGCAAATCGCCGATTAGTACTTGGTTGTCCGCCTGTTCAAGCCGTGCTGTCAGCTGCGCTATTAGTTCCCTTGCTGCTGTCAACCAGACCGAATGGAAGTCAATCAATGTTCCATCTTTATCAAAAAGGATTCCTTTAATCTGTATCAACGTTTAAAACCTCAGCTTTTGTTAGTAGTTGTGACCATGTTGCAAGGCTGGGTGTTCTTTTTCCGCAAAACAGAGGGTTGGTGAAAGCTAGTAGCTTTTCGTCTTCGGATCGAACCTCGATGCGAATCCAATTATACTCTTCCTTGTTCCAATTGAAGCTGTACGAAAAGGAGCGGTAGCCTTCAATTTTTTGGATTAAAACTTCCTCACCGTTCTCAATCCAGTGAATAGATGCATTCGGAGAGATATTTTCAATATGGATCGTCATATCGAATCGGTTGTTCTCGTTCTGCTGAAGTGCTGCTGTCAGGTCATCGCCCAAAGTGAAGGTTTGGCTGCCAACCTGTACTGATGCTTCAATTAGCGGGCCGCGCGATACATATGCCCGGCCAAGAGAAACACCTTCAAGAATTTCTGCTGCCGACAGTCCTTCTGCCAGAACGAAAGTACCAGGGTCTCCAATTAGCGATGGTTCACCGTTTTCGGTATAGCTTTCTTCTGGAGTCAGATGGGAGTCAGAGCCTCCGATGCCCCAAATTTTGTGGCCGTCATTCCATAGAGCCGTCCAGAGCTTTAAGGCTTTCTCGGTTGCTTCAGGGTTCGTCGGATAGGTCGGATCGTTCCAGATCTCTATCACATCCACTTGTTCAAGCTTTGTGTCATTGAACCACCAATGCCAAGGCTTCAGCATTGGGTGGTTGATCGAGCGGAGGGCTCCTGCTTTTCTGGCATCTTCCAGAATTCTGTTCATTCCATGTTCTGTTTCCATTCCGCCGTCAGCAGCAGTATAACGCCAATCAATCCAATGCTTTGGCCCAAGAATATTAAAATGGCCCTTTTGAGATGTGATCTCAATTCCAGGAATGGCTAAAGCTTTTCCTGAAACCCAGGCAGTGGGCATTACATGATGCTCGGTTGTGAAAAAGAAGTCAAGTCCCATTTTTTCCGCCTGAAGCATTCCGGCATTTCGGCTCATTTTTCCGTCAGATAGAATCGTATGAGTGTGGAAGTCGCCCTTGTACCAACGTCTCCCGGTTTCGACTCTCATTTTCCAGTCAAACGAGGAAAAAGAAAAACCGGTTTGGCTATCTGCCTTAGCCCAAATGTGGTCCCCGAGGGGTTCAGTTTCCGCAGCAAAGGAAGAATGGCTTGTTCCGCTTTCAATTTCAATGCTGTATTCCAGTTCCCGCTTGGCCTCCACGGCAAGAATTTCGATTTTATAGATTCCTGCTGGCAAATCCCCTGGCAAGGTAAGAGGGCTTGACTGCAGAGAATCCTTATGAAGGACAATCGTCTCGGGCGACTTTCCAAACAAAAATTGGACACGAAGATGCCCGTTAGGATCCCAAACAAACATTGCAAACCAGCGTCTTTTTTCTACCGATAGACTAAACACAATCCAATCCTGATGTTCCCCAATAAGAAATTCATGGGAACGAACTGGTAGCGTTTCTTCGCTGCCAATCCGTTCTTGGAATTTCCCTAGATACTTTTCTGTCAATGGTTTCATCTTATTTCCCCTTCAAAGCTTGATCCAGTGCCTTTTGAGCTTCCGCTTTTGCTTCATTCAAAGCTGTCTCTGCTTTTACGCCTTCGATTTCGACTTTGTCGGCAGCTTTTGACAGAGCATCGAGAATCTTGCCGCCAGTTGGATCAACAAAATCAGGTGTTGCTGTTTCGGCCTGTTTCAACGGAATGAGAATTTGCGGGTTCTTTTTGGCGAACTCCTTGAAAGCAGGGACATCCTGAGCTGATTTTCTTACAGAAATATAACCAGTTTTCATTGACCAGTCAGCTGTTTTTTCCGCGCTTGTGAAAAATTTTATCCATTTGAATGCAGCTTCTTGCTGTTCAGGCGGCGTAATGGCTGGAATGCTAATGGTTTGTGCTCCTGCGTGAGGCTTTGCTTCTTTTCCAATCCAGCCAGGTTGCGGATAAGCTGCTACTTTTGTAAAATCAAGATCGCCCTGGTCGCCGCTTGAACCGGTGTAGCCCGCTGCATTGCCTTTCATTACATCGTCAATGGTCTTATACCAGTACTCCCATCCTTGTCCACCGTGGTGGATGCGCATTGTTTTGTCCTCGTGGATCGCTTTCCTGAAAAACTCCCAGCTGTCTACCCATTCAGGAGAGTCGATGGTAACGGTCTTTCCATCTTCACTCAAATAAGTTCCGCCATTGCTAAGGGCTGCATCGATCAGGTTGCCGCTTCCCCACATTGGCTCCCAGCCAAATATATTTTCTGACTTTTTGATTTTTTCTGCTGCTTTCCCTAAATCTTCCCATGTTTTGAGAGAATCTTTGGTAATTCCTGCTTTTTCAAAGAGATCTGTACGGTAGTACATTACTTGAGTGGTTCCATATAAAGGAAGGGAAAATTGTTTGCCATTGATTGTACCTTGAGAAAAGAAGGCAGGGATGAAATCGTCCTTATTGAAATCCGTTTCAGCTGCAATCATATCATCAAGTGGTGCCAGCAATTCACGGTTAGCCAGTTGTACCATTGGATCATTTGTTAACAGAACAGCAGCCGGAGCTTTTTTCGCTGCAATCGCTGCCTGCAGTTTTTGATACGTTTCGGAATAGTCGCCCTGAGCAATTCCTTTTACAAGTACTTCATTCTGGCTGTCATTGAATTCTTTGATGCGTGCTTCCATTGTTTCACCAAGCTTGCCTCCAAGGCCGTACCAGAATTCGATTTCAACAGGACCGCTTGATTCTTTATTTACTGTCTCTTTGCCTGTTGTATTTGTCCCCGAATTACATCCGGCCAACAGCGACAATATCAGAGTGAACACCAGTATTATTAAACTGCTTTTCTTTTTCATTATAAATATCCTCCTAAATTGGATTATCCTTTTACTCCGCTGTCACTTAAACCTTTAATAAACCATTTTTGTGCAATGATGAATAAAAGAAGCATTGGGATGACAGCAAGGGTGCTGGCAGCCATCACCAGTGGCCATTTAATACCATAGGCTCCTTCCTGGACAAAAAACTGGCGCAGTCCCGCTGTAATCAAGAGCAGTTTTTCGTCTTTTATGATCAAGGAGGGCCAGAGATAGTTATTGTACATCGATACAAAGCTGATTAACCCGAAAGTGGCAAACGATGGCTTAGAAAGCGGGAACAGTATCTTCCATAAAATTCTCCAATGGCTGGCTCCGTCGATTTTTGCTGCTTCAATCACCTCCCGATGAATCTGCAAAAATGCCTGGCGGAACAGAAAGATTCCGAACACGCTTGCCGCATTTGAAAAAATCAGTCCTTTATAACTGTCCAGCATGTTCAGGTCAGCCAGCATGATATAGCTGGGGACATAGGTTGCAGCAGCAGGAAGCATATAGGTCGCAAGAATCAGGGAAAAAAGCAGATTTTTCCCCTTGAACTCAAGATGAGTGAACGCATAGGCAATCATTGCTGAGTTAAGGGTTTGAACCAGCACAATGACAAGGGCAGTGAAAGCACTGTTAAAAATGTACTGGCCAAACGGCGCGGAATTCCATGCGTCAAGGAAGTTATGCCATTGCGGTATGGCAGGAAGCCAAACCTCTGGGAAGTTCCACAGCTCTTCATTGGTTTTTAAAGCGCTTAGTGCCATCCACAGGAAGGGAAAGGCCATTAATAGGCTGAAACCGATTAAGGCTGCATGACGGGCCCCTGTAATGGTCCACATTTTTGCTTTGTACATGGTGTTCCTCCTTCGATTACTGGTAGTGAACCCAGCGTTTTGACGTCCAAAATTGGATGAGGGACAAGAAAGCTGTCAAAATAACCAGTATTGTTGCAACCGCGGTTGCCTGTCCCATATTGAACTGTTCGAACGCAGATTGATAATACATGTACAGGATTGTTCGTGTGCTTCCCGCAGGACCGCCCTGGGTCAGTACCTGGATCTGATCATAAGCCTGAATCGCTTCGACCGTCATGATGATCACCAGGAAGAAAGTCGTTGGGCTGATTAGTGGAAGTGTTATGTTCCGAAACGTTTTCCAGCCGCTTCCTCCATCAAGTGAAGCTGATTCATAGAGTTCTTCAGGTACTTTTTTCAAAGCACCGAGATAAAAAATCATTGCCCAGCCGACACCTTTCCAAATGGTGACTATCAGGATGGCTGGCATTGCCCATTCCATGCTGCCCGTCCATTCGAGAGGAGGAAGGTGAAAAAGGGATAATGCCCAGTTTGCCAGACCGACCTCTGGCTCATAAATCCAGGACCAGACAATTGAGACGGCAACAGTTGGCGTCACCCATGGCGAAAAGAGAATCATCTGATAGATGGACCCGCCACGAATTTTTTTGTGGAGTAGCATTGCCAGTAGCAGGCCGCCTGCAATTGTTGGAACGACAGAGCCGGCTGTAAAATAAACTGTGTTTAACAGAGCTTGGAAAAAGGCTTCATCCCCAAGAAGATTCCTATAGTTTTGTAATCCTACCAGGTTGTAGGTGGGGCTCATATAATCCCAGTCTGTAAAACTTATATAAAGCGAGTAAAGCATCGGCCAGACCCAAAAAATAGACAATGGGATAAGGGCGGGAAGCGTGAAAAAGATCACCCAGGACAAATGGGCCAAACGGCCGGTGAAAGACGAAGTCATTTTGCCGTGTTTTCTCCTTTCCTTTATCGTAAATTACTACTTAGTTACAAGACTATTGTAACTTGCAAGTTTTGAGGAAATGTAAAGGAATTCTAAATTAAACGTTAATAATCACAAGTAAATGCACATAAACACACATAAAAAAACACTCTTGCAAAAAGAGTGTTTAGTGATTGGTAATTTCGATTCCGATGTTTCTATATTTTGCGGCGATCGCAGGTTTTAGCTGTGAATCGGTGACTATACCATCAATATTGTTTAAGTCGCAAACCTTGAGCAAAGAGACGACATCGAATTTGCTGCTATCGGCCAGTACGATGCATTGCTGGGCTGACTTGAGCATCCGCTTTTTGAGTTGTACCTCGCCAATTCCGTAATCGGTCAGCCCTTCTGTAACGGAAATTCCGCTCGTACTCATGAAAAACGTATCAACATGAAATTGGGAAATAAAGCTCTCAGCCATTTCACCAACCGTACACAGCTCCTGGTTGCGGAGGACCCCGCCTGCAAGTATGATCGTGTAATGGGGCATGTCGGAAAGCTCAACGGCAATTGGCAGGGAGTTTGTCACAACCGTAAGTCTTTCAAACTTTGTTTTTAGCACCTTGGTAAATTCGGTATTGGTAGTGCTCACATCAAGCGCAATCGACTGCCCTTCCTTCACAAATCGGGAAGCAATCTCTGCAATCTCCTTCTTTTCATATATATTCTTCGTTTCCCTGACCGAAAAAGTCAGCTCCTGGCTCTTCACCTCATCTAGCACCGCCCCGCCATGAACCCTCTTAAGGTGACCCTCTTTCTCTAAGAACTCTAAATCTCTCCTCACAGTCTCAATCGAAACCTTGAATCGGCTCACCAAATCCGACACCTTCAACGAACGGTTCTCCTTTAGTAGGTCTAATATTGCCTCATGCCGCTCTTGTACAAACACCTTATCACCACTTTCTATTAAATCCACATAAATCCAATATATCACCTATATCGGTCAAAATGAAAGTACGGAGACGATCTTTATAGTAGGCCAATCGACGATTTATGCGAAGGAAAGCACGATGAACGCTTTTAACTGATCTTCGTGATTTAATTTTTGGCTTTTACTTGGTGGTGTTGCGATATTGGAAAGGAATTTATATCTTCACCAATCTCGGCAATGGTAATTGCTGTAGGTAAAAGGAATTGTTGTAAATACTAGGAGTTCTTCTTGATAGTAACTCGCTGTTTGATTTCCCTAATCAGTTCTACTAAGTACCGACCGGATAGGAGGATTGCAAAGCGCTGATTTGTCAGAAACTTCGCTTTTATTATAAATGGGAGCATTGAGTTATTGGGAGATTAAATATAGAACCAGTGAAGATGCACTTTTTTCTATTTTCCTGCTTTTTGAAAAACAGGAATAATGATAGAGTGACTATTATAGAAAAAGGTGGAGGATATCAGTCAGGTGATTCCTCCGCTGTTAATTGGGCTAATTGTTTTCTTTCTAGTTCTTTATTTGTTTTTAAAAAATAACGCTCCTCGATCAATTTGATGAAAGGTTCTATATACTTTGCATCAAACTGATTGCCCGAACAATCCCGGAGTTCCTGAATTGCTTCCTCAAAGGACTTTGTCTTCTGGTACGGTCTTTCTGTCGTCATGGCATCAAAAGAATCAATAATGCATAGGAGACGTGCCAGTTTTGGGATATTTTCTCCCTTGAGACCATAGGGGTAGCCCTTGCCATCATAGCGTTCATGGTGTAACTCTACAAGGGGGATCAGGTCCTCAAGTTCCTTGTTCGTAGAAATGATCTCCTTCCCCCAAGTCACATGCTTCTTAACCATTTCCCATTCATGTGGTTCCAACTTGCCCTTCTTATTGATGACATCACGTGGAATCTCAAGTTTTCCGATATCATGAACTAGTGCTCCAAGCGTGAATAACTTTCGTTCATGGTCAGGAAGCTCAAGCTTTCGGGCAAAGTCAACAGCATATTGGAAAACCCGTTTGCTATGCCTGTAGGTATAAACATCTTTGGAAAGGAAAATTTTCAATTGCTGTTCTGCTTCTTCAAGTTGCTTTTCAAAAGATTGCGAGTCATCGATGCTCTTTAATTGAGATTGATAGATTTGAACAAGGTTTTTTCCTTGAGCCTTTGCGAAATACATCGCTTCATCTGCTTTATTTAAAAGCTCTGTGATGTTATAAGTATCATTTTGCCACTGGGCCACACCTGCTGAAAATGATAAACAACCATATGGCAGTGCATCAACACCTTGGAAGTAGGTGTCATTCACCTTCTTCCTTAGATCATTTAAGAATTGATAGGCAACATTTTCTTCAGTATTTGGCATTAAAACTGAAAACTCCTCGCCGCCATATCGAGCAACCATATAATTCTTAACTCCAGATTCTATTAATAAAATCGTTCCAAATTCTTTGAGAAGCTGGTCCCCCTTAATATGTCCATAGAGATCATTATATTTTTTAAAATCATCCAAATCAAGAAGAGCTACACTTAGGGGTTGGCCTGAGTCTCTTGAGAGGGAAATTTCTTTTTCAAACAATTCTTTAAAATAGCCATGATTATTCAATCCAGTCAGGTAGTCCTTGTTAGCCTTATTGGAGATGTCTTTATATAATTCAAAATGCTGTTTGAATGCCTGTGATAGCAAGAAGGAGATACATACAAAGAGAAATAATCCGAAATTACCTTGTGAATCAATCAAAATAAGCAGGGCCAGGGAGAGTAATAATATACTGACATAGGTGGAAATTGTCTCATTCAACATTCCTTCCAGAACCTTAGTCAGGCTTTCGGAAGCAGCCAATAAAAAGAAAATGCTGATTAGAAGGGTATTAATTACAAAGTAAGAACTTAAAGCGGTAAGATAGGGTACTAGATTGGTCAGCTGAATGTTTCCTACAATTCCGCCTGTCTGTATAAAAAAGTGATAGGATGCGACAATCATCAAAGAGTAGATAGAAAAGTTAAACAAGTGCTTCCACCATTCACTCTTTCTTTGTGTAAAGACAAAGATTAAACCATGCAAAAATAAAACGAATAAAGTGATATTAAGGCCGAATAGAAAAAGGGTGGCTAAAAATATACTGGAATCCATTGAAAGTGTATTCCCTTTTGGTGGAAGCTGAATGAGAAAGTGGTTCAGCAATAGAACAGAGCTAGTTAGGGCAAGTATATTTACCCATTCAGAAAGAGTAAAAGAGAAGGTTTCTATGGATAAAAGAAATATTGAGATGCCTAAAATTGAGGTTGTCAAAATATATGTATTAATTGGTTTTTTGATTGTAAGCATTTTATTATCACTCTCATTTACAAAATATAAGGAGAAGTTTTAGTAAACTTCTCCCGCTAAGCTTTATAGTACTTTAAAACCAGAAGTTAATGCAATGATTGCAGAACCAATAATTGCAACATTATAAAGGACAGAAGTAATCTTGAAACCTTGCTTTTCTTTTTTCATCTCAATTCACCTCCTTCAGTTGACATGTTGATATCTTTAGCCTCTTTCCTTTTTGGTAAATGAACCAGCAAGTATTGAATAAAGAGGAAGATTCCAATATTCATTACAACATCGCCTATTGAGATGACTTGAGATCTTGGGTAGGGCGCAGTTAAAGGGATGATGTCACCAAGCATTCCTAGCTTGGTGGATTGATCCAAAAGCACATGCTTTGCATATAGGCCATTTTCAAGTGCTTGGATAAAACTCGGGTCGAGAATAGCTGCTGCTTCTGCTGAAACGGGCATTCTGCCGCCATTCAGTATCATCACAAGGAAGTTTAGAAAAACCCCGAAGAAAATGATGATGAACCCTTGATGTTGCCGATTGATAAACAAAAAAATCAAACCTAGTATGTAAACAACCATATAAATGATTCCGCTTGCCTGTCCTAATACTTCATAATCATTTTGGTAATAGTAGACAGCCAGCTGGACAATCAACAAAAGCGGAAAAATCCACCCAGCTTTTAACTGAAGGTCTGATAAACCTCTCAAACTTCCTTTTCGGAATAAGGCAATGACAAACGATAGGATAATTCCATCAAATACCATACTATACTATACTTCCCATCTTCATAATATTAACTTTCCTTTTTATAATAGACTTTCTGCCTTTAAAAATCCACCCATTTTTTGCAATTTTCTATAACATTCGCCATATTTCAAATATAATTCTTATTTTATACTACCTTTGCATTATGTTGTTTGTATGGTGACTGATACTTTCCATCAAGACGAAGCCAAGTTAGCGAATGAATTTGAAAGGTGATCATTTAGTCCCCACAAAAATTCGATTATATCAAATTTAAACTACGCTCTCTTTGTTAGAATAGATGTTTCTTCGTTTTTTGGCATAAGAAGACGCACGAAGAAAAGATTTTTATTCAAGTGGGTACATGAGGATATATATTTCATTAATAGAATTATTGATTGCCTACAAACTCATATAATGGAAAAAAACGTCTCCTATAAGAGCTACACAGGAGACGTCGCATTAAAAACTTCCAAACATTAATCACGAGAAATATTTTTCTCTAAGGTTTTGCAGGCATGATCTAATAAGGTGATATATATGTTTTTTATATTGTTATATATGTCTAACGCGGTAGATTCGTCGTATGTGTGAGGGGTTCTGTTTCGGTCTTCTAGCATTTTTAGCCAAAGCTCACCGTCTGTTATGAGTCCTACTTTGAATGCCGCTTTTATGGTGCTTCTCGGACTCGATAAATCTGTCACACCGGTATATTCTAAATAGGACTTCATAAGCTTCCAGGATAACTCATAGGTGAATTCAAATCGTTTAATGGTAGCATCTATTACAATGTCATCCTGTTCAGGGTCTCTTGAAAGGCTTTCCTTCAACTTGGAAAGAGCTCTTTCCAAATCCTCCATTTTTACCATCATTTTGTTCATAGTAACCACCAATTTTCCGCTCGAGTTTGTCGAAAATATAACGATGCCTTCCTTGTCAATAAAGTCTATCAATACCGAATTGCTTATTTTATCATAGTCCATGACATCCAAGGTGTATATAATATTTGCTTCTGACAGCCTATCGCTTATATGAAGAAGCTCCTCATTCTTGTTTTTAAATTTAATAGCCAAGTCAATATCAGAAGATAGATGATAGTCACCTCTTGCTCTTGAGCCGAACAAAATTACTTTGTCTATAATAGTTGAGTACTCTGTAAAAATGTTAATGAGCTGATAAAAACTATCTTTTGGTAAACCATACCATTTTGTTTCACTTTTCAAAACGAAGTACCTCCTTCGTCTTATTAGGATATTTTCATTATAAAGTAAAGGGGGAATTTTTGGAAGCGAGGGGAAGGGACAAAGTGACGGATCTCTCGTCACATTCGGGAATGGAGATAGGGTGGATATGGTTTGTTGAACTGATTAATGATTGAAGTGGGGGATGGATGCCATCAGTTGATGTCTATTGGTCGAGCATAGGAAGGCAATAGATGTTCCATTTTTTCAAGCGTCTTATTTTTGGAAAATTCATGGTAAAAAAGGCAATGAGTGAAAAAACGTAACCATTTAGCTGTTTTAAAGTCTAATATAGTTAGAAAGACTGGCACTTAAGGAGGGAAAAATGATCAAAAAAATTTTAACTCTATTTTTAACCATTGTTATTTTAGGCATTAGTTATTATTTTTTTTCAGGATAAGGATTCTGAGCAACCATCGGTTACAGAAAACGATCCTGTAATGCCTAGTGAAACTAATATTGTCGATGATATTTTTTTAAGGGCCAAAAAAGGAATGCTTATGGATGTCAAAGTTATCGCGGGCGAAACGGGCTATGAAGAGGTTACGAAATTGTTCGGAACCCCTGAAAATATAGAAGAAACATCTGTTGGAGATTTTGCCGACTTTTCAGAGAGGCAAATAACAATTGGATTTCGCAATGATATAGCTTTTAACTTGCGTTCCTTCAATCAAGAGTTACAGGGAATTCATTATCAGGAAGTCATCGATCGATTGGGAGAGCCGGGCGAGATCAAGTTTTTCAAAGATACCGAATATGACCAAATTATTTTGATTTACCAGGTAAATGCCGGTTTTCAATTAAAGTGGATTCTTGATAAACCAACGAATAAAGAACCGAATCCTACATTGCATCATATTTCCGTAGTTGCTTTAGAGCCTTCAACAACTCTACCCGAAAAAATCGAAAGCATGAGTCTGGATGAGAAGATTGGGCAGATGATTTTTGCGGGCGTAGAAGGTACAGAGCCAAATAAATTAGCTGAACAGTTAATTCAAGGTTATAAGGTAGGGGGAATTATTTTTAACAGCGAAAATATCACAGATTCTTCGAAAACACTAGCTTATCTCAATGCCCTGAAAGCGAAAAATAGTTTCAATAAGGTTCCATTGTTTTTCGGTATTGATCAGGAGGGAGGCAGGATTTCGAAGCTACCAGGAAACTTAATCGATATTCCGAGCAATCTGGAAGTTGGAAAAAAGAACGATCCCACCTTCTCATTTGAATTAGGGGCTATACTTGGAAAATTAGTGAAAGCATACGGCTTTAATATTGATTTTGCACCCGTCCTTGATGTGAATAGCAATCCGAAAAATCCTGTAATCGGAGATCGTTCTTTTGCCAACAATCCCAATCTCGTCAGTGAGTTAGGAGTTGCGACGATGAAGGGAATACAGTCCGTGAACATCATCCCAACGATCAAACACTTCCCTGGACATGGCGATACATCTGTCGACTCTCATTTAGAGTTGCCAACTGTTGATAAATCGATCGAAGAACTAGAAGAGCTTGAGTTGATACCGTTTAAGAAAGCTATAAATGAAGGGGCAGAAATGGTGATGGTTGCCCATATTCTCCTTCCAAAAATAGACCAAGACTTTCCATCTTCCATGTCTAGAGTCATCATGACAGATATTTTAAGAAAGAAATTAGGTTATGACGGCATCATCATTACCGATGATATGACAATGGACGCCATTGCGGGAAACTATGATATTGGGAGTGCCGCTGTGAAATCAGTTGTTGCTGGCAGTGATATTATCATGGTTGCTCACGATTACGAAAAAATCGTGAAGGTGATTTCTGCTTTGAAGGAAGCAGTTGAACAAGGTGAGATCCAAGAAGAACGAATCAATGACAGCGTCACAAGAATCCTCCAAATCAAGGAGAAGTATAAAATGAAGGATACTCAAGTTGAACAAGTTAACACGAATGCATTGCGACGAGAACTTGGGCAGGTTCTCGAGTCGCAGTAAAGAAGCAGAATTCAATTGCAAGATGGATTAACGTTGGATTTTTATGGTAAAGGGAGGCGGTCTAAATGAATAAAAAAAGAAAATCGCTTTTCGGAATATCAATAGGTGTGAACATATTACTAGTGGCAATTGTTGCTGTGGGAATGGTAAAGATGAACTTCGTCAAGGAGCAAATTCTTGTTACAGAAGTACAAAATAATTTAGTGGAATTGGAAGGTTCGATTGCTAAACAGATGGAGGATAATTGGTCTGAACCCAACTTGGTTACAACTGAATTAGGCGATGTATTAAACGGGATTTGGCTTGGAATGACTGCTGGACAGCAAATAGGAACGTTGTCTGAAAGTGACAAGAAAATTCTTGAACGTTTATATTCCAAATTAAACCAATATCCAAATGATGAATTATATCGCTTTGCTGATTTAACCGATGAGGATAAACAGGACTTTGAAAAATTACGGGCTACACTTCGGGAAGTTGGGTTAGGATTAAACATTACTATAAATGCCAATATGGCTTCCTTTATGAGCCAAGCAGAAGAGTTGAACAATAAAATCGAATCACCATTGTGATACATGGGGTAAACAGTCCTAATTAGTAAAAATACCGTAAAAAGGAGCTTAGAATTAAGCTCCTTTTTCGTGTGAATTATTATGTGATGATGTGACATATTCAGCAGCTGGTGGCTGCGGACAGGAAACAGGTCACCAATCAAGATAATGAATTAATTGATCGAATTATCAAAGAATATATTGTTGTGTTTTAACGATTATGTTACTATAAATTCAATAGGTTATGCAAACGTTATCAAAAAAATTGCATTGAATAAAACAGTGGTTTTAAAGCTTTAATACGCAGTTTATTAAGTTCGATATGGATGTAAAAGCTTGTTTGAGTGAGTTTTAAGCACTGAATTTATGCAAACGAATTCATTAGCAAGATAACGAACATTTATAATGTGGGGATTGGAAAAATGAAATGCAATAAGCTTTATCGGTGTTGCTTCTGCAGGTTTAGCTACTAGAGTACTAATGTCTGGATGTTCATCTAGCAGTAAGGGGCATCAAGAAAGTAACGGTTGTTTGTCATTCAATACAATCTAGAGTTCAAGACTTGGTTTGAAGACTTGTTTAGCAATTCGAAAAGGAAAATCTGCCGTAAAAATCAATGATAAACTGGTGGCGGTAATGACTAGGTTGCATCAGTTAAAGCATCATTTTCTTCAGGGGACGTAGGCGAATCATCTGAGGTTGAACAATACAGAGATTACCTTGCAGATATGTCAGAAACAAAAGCAGTACAGGCGGCTCTTGAAGGGACTTTACATTAAAAAAAACATCGGTCCTTAGAAACGTTTAGCAAACGTTTGCATTGCACCTTATTTTAACCATGATGGTGTAGAAGGATTCAATGCGGAATCACAGCAAAGAATGGAAAAGAATGTTAGACATGCAAGCTGAGTATTCTGGACAGCCTGAATTAAGGCTGGACTATTGTGCACAGGTTGAATAAAAAAGATGCATTGGTGCAGCGGGGTAATTGGACATAAGCTCTATCAATGACATTGGTCCAGAATTTGCTGAAAAGAATATGGTATCCTGCCAATTCCTGCTGAAGGAGTTGAAGGCAAACTTTCTGAAGGTGTCCCACTAGGTTGTAAACAAGAAGAGTGATGAAAAAGTAGTTGAAAGTATTTAGGTTTTGGCAGTAGTCTATCGATCCTCTTATATCATGGAGCAATGACTGAGAGTTCAAATCCATTGGATGAGCAGCAAAACTAGATGGTGCTAATAAGTTTCAAATCTTCTTTTATTTGTTTGGAATAAATTAGAAGGATGAAAAAAGATATGTCTATCACAATTAAGGATGTTGCCAAAAAAGCTGGGGTCGCGCCTTCCACTGTTTCCCGCGTTATTTCTGATAGTTCTACCATTAGTGAGGAAACAAAAAAGAAGGTTCGGAAAGTAATGGATGAGCTTGGGTACCATCTTAATCTGAATGCGAGGATCCTTGTTCAGAAATCATCACAAACCATTGGGATTGTGATGAAGAACTCGACAAGTGCATCACTTCTTAACCCGGTTTTCCCTGAATTTTTAAATGGAATCAGTGATTATTGTAGTAAGCAAGATTTTAGCATCTGTCTTACGTCCGGAGCGTCAGAAGAAGAAATTTTTCAAGATACGGTAAAAATCGTAAGAGGCAAAAAAGTGGATGGAATGATTGTCATGTATTCCAAAAAGGATGACAAAGTGGTTCCTTACTTATTGGAGTCCGGAATTCCTTTTGTGGTCATTGGGAAACCTGCATATGAAACAAACAGAATCATGTATGTAGACAACGATAATGTTCTTGCAGCCAAGGAAGCGACAGACTATTTATTAAGCCTGGGTCATAAGAGGATCGGCTTTATTTCTGGAGACCCTAGATTTGAAGTATCAAAATCACGTTTCAATGGTTACAGGGAATCATTAAATGAAAATAACATAGACATGAAAGGGGGGTATGTGAAAAATTTCCTAATTGATCAAAGTGAGCAAGGAAAACAAGTTGTAAGAGAATTAATGAGTTTGCCGGTACCACCTACAGCTTTACTTGTTACGGATGACAGCCATGCCTTATTTGTATTGTTAGTCCTAAGAGAGATGAAATTAAAAGTACCAGAGGACGTCAGTATTTTAGCTTTTAATAATACCGTAATGTCCAAGCTAGCAAGCCCCCCTTTAACATCAGTGAATATACAAACTTACCATTTGGGGAATGAAGCAGCCAGAGGCCTGATCGAATTAATCAAACACCCGGATATGGTTAAAAAGAGTGTCATTATCCCTACAACCATAGAGGAACGGGAATCATGTTTAGCCTATACGGAAAAGAATGAGCCTGATTAGTTAATAGGCAGTTGGATCGAACCTAAAATACTAATAATCTATTTTCGGGATTGGAGACAATTAAAATGAATGTACTAGTATGGAATGAAAATCGTCATGAACAAACAAATCCAGTTGTCACAGCTAATTACCCAAACGGAATACATGGTACTATCGCTGAATTTTTACAAGAAGAACAAGTACAAGTGAAAACAGCCACTCTTGATGACTTTGAACATGGTTTGACAGAAGATGTATTAAACGAAACGGATGTACTCGTCTGGTGGGGCCATAAAGCTCATGGTGAAGTGAAGGATGATATTGTCGAGAGAGTACAAAAGAGAGTTTTGGAAGGAATGGGTCTGGTGGTCCTTCATTCAGGCCATTTTTCAAAGATTTTTAAAAAGTTAATGGGTACAACCTGTGATCTTAAGTGGCGCGAAGCTGGCGAAAAAGAGCGGATCTGGGTTGTTGATCCGACACACCCAATAGCTGAAGGCGTAGGACAATTTTTTGAGCTGGAGCAAGAGGAAATGTACGGAGAGCATTTTGATATTCCTACTCCGGACGAGCTTGTTTTTGTTAGCTGGTTTGAAGGCGGAGAAGTTTTTCGCAGCGGCTGCACGTTTAAACGTGGGAAAGGAAAAATCTTTTACTTTAGGCCTGGACACGAAACGTATAAAACTTATTATAACGCCGATGTACAGCGTGTAATTAAAAATGGGGTTCAGTGGGCAAAGCCTAGCGAGACTGCGACTCATGAATATGGAAATGCACAGCCCTTAGAAAAAATCTCAGAAAAAAACTAAAGGGGGAATATGACTATGAAAAAATGGAAAGCAGCAGTTATTGGTTGTGGAAGTATTGCAAGACATCGTCATTTAGTAGAATATGCAGCACATCCTGAAGTGGAAATCACTGCAGTTTGTGACATTGTGGAAGAACGCGCCAATGAAATGGCTGAGAAATACAATGCAAAGGCCTATACGAACTATGAAGAGTTACTTGCAAAGGAAGACATTGATGTTGTAAGTGTTTGTTTGCCTAATGTCCTTCATGCACCTGTATCCATTGCAGCCTTAAATGCAGGATGCCATGTTTTATGTGAAAAGCCGATGGCTACTTCTAGAGAAGAAGCGGAACAAATGATTGAGGCTTCCCACAAAAATAACAAAAAACTGATGATTGCCCATAATCAGCGATTCGTTCCATCTCATGCCAAAGCTAAAAAGTTGATTGAAACAGGTGAAATTGGAAGAGTCTTCAGCTTTAGAACGACTTTTGGCCATGGTGGACCAGAAAATTGGAGTGTGGAAGGAAGGGACAGCTGGTTCTTTAAAAAGGAAAAAGCATTTATAGGTGCAATGGGAGATTTGGGCATCCATAAAGCAGATCTTCTCCGCTACTTATTAGGTGAAGATTTCGATGAAGTCGCCAGCTTTGTTGAAACAACTCGCGAGGGTATAGATGTCGATGATAATGCTGTCTTTATTTTAAAAACAGCAAGCGGAGTTGTCGGCACTTTAGCTGCAAGCTGGTCCTACACAGCGGCAGAAGATAACTCAACCATTATTTATGGAGAAAAAGCCATCCTCCGTCTTGAAGATAATCCTGATTATTCATTAATAGTTCAATACAAAAATGGAGAAGTGGTTCGTTACGCATTAGGAAAAATCCAGTCTAATGAATCGGGCGGCCAGAAAAATACACACGTAATTGAAAATTTCATCCAATCAATCAAAAATGATACAGAGCCTCCGATCAGCAGCGAAGAAGGCAAGAAGTCATTAGAAGTCATTTTAGCGGCTATCGAAGCAAATGCCTCTAAACGAACTGTGAAGGTGCAGGCATGACAAAATAAAGAATGTGGGCGGAGGCAGATATATCCCTGCATTTTTACACAAAATCAATAATTCGATTTATTAAAGCAGTAATTAGATGCGTCAAGTGATAGCGCATTTTAGAAATTCCATCACATGATGAATGGAGGACGAGAACCTTGAAGCTAGGCGTTTTTACCGTTTTATTTTCAGGAAAAACATTTGATGAGATGCTGGATCATGTCCACGATTCAGGTTTAAAGGCAGTGGAAATCGGAACAGGAGGCTATCCTGGCAACTCTCATTGCAATTTGGATGAATTACTGGCGAGCGAGGAAAAGCGCATGGAATACTTAGATAAAGTGACTTCCCGCGGTTTAACGATCAGTGCATTCAGCTGCCATGGAAATCCAATTTCTCCGGATAAGCAGTTTGCTCAAGAATCACACGATACTTTTATCAAAACAGTGAAGCTGGCATCCTTACTTCATGTACCAGTCGTGAATACTTTTTCAGGGATACCAGGCGATAAGGAAGATGCAAAATATCCAAACTGGCCTGTAACCCCTTGGCCAAACGAGTATTCTGACTTGTTAAAGTGGCAATGGGAAGAAAAACTGATTCCTTATTGGAAAGAACAAGGCCAATTTGCAAAAGATCATGGTGTTAAAATTGGTTTAGAGCTTCATGCAGGATTCTTGGTCCACACGCCTTATACGATGCTTAAATTAAGAGAAGCTACTTGTGATGCTATCGGTGCCAATCTCGATCCAAGTCATTTGTGGTGGCAGGGAATTGACCCGGTTGCTGCGATAAAAATACTGGGCAAGGCCAACGCTATTCATCATTTCCATGCTAAAGACACTTACATCGACCAGGATAACGTAAATATGTATGGATTAACGGATATGCAGCCTTATTCCAGTGTCCAAAGCCGTGCATGGACTTTCCGGTCGGTCGGCTATGGCCACAGCATCCAGGAATGGTCTAATATCGTAAGTGCATTGAGAACATATGGCTACGATCATGTAATCAGTATTGAACATGAAGATCCCATTATGTCAATTGACGAAGGCTTCAATCAGGCTGTTAAAAATCTAAAAAACGTAATCATAGAAGAAGCCGCGTCAGATATTTGGTGGTCATAGTCACTGTTGCAATTAATAACATGAACCTCTAAACCCCGTTAAGGACTCCTTAACGGGGTTATTTCATAATATCAGAATTTATATGTTGACCCTTTTTGTGAAGTCGCAACACAAACCATTTTTAGCTTTAGAAGAAGCTAGCCCATATCATTCTAAACGACAAAAAAATAGGCTAGCCTAGGTCCTATTTATCCCAATGGCAGCCCTTTTCACTAACCTTATAACAAACTGAACAAAAAACCGATCACGACAATTGCCCCAATGATCATTAGAATAGTTCTTACCACAAAACATCCCCTCTATTGTAATATGCTTAAATACTATGACTATATTTGAAAAGATTCGATAGTCTCGATCAGATGCTTGCGCCACATCCGTGTAAAATAGAAGCTTCCTTTGTTACCAATTTTATCAGCTGTGCCCAATTAGGTTCTACATCGATACCTTTCATAATTATTTTAAAGTCGTATTTGGTTTTATAGTTAACGAGAAGGATACAAGTTTGGACAAAGAGGTTGCCTCACATGCCTCTTTACGGCTGTAAAGGTAAGTAGTCCCATCCAATTTGCTGGCGGTTTGATAAATTTTAAGCATTTTCTTCGAATCATTAGATTAGAGGAGATAATCTATTTCATTTATAATGAACTCCTTTTAAAAAGTATTTAAGTAAGTTAGTTGATTATGATTTAAGGTCACCAATGAGTCGTATTGGTTACCAAAAAAACGAGAAACCGGGGGAAAATCGGTTGCTATCGGAAAGGTTTGAGCGAAGCGAGGAGGAGGCTCACCTGACGCCCCGCGGAAAGCGAGTGTCTGGAGTGGAAATCGATTATTACCCAAAACCAAAAAAGGATCGGGCGGTTATTGCCCGGTTTTTTTAAAAGAATAAGAAAGATTTCTTTGAAAATTGTCCAACTTCGGCTCCAGCGTCTTGCCCCTCGAGACGCTTCGATCCTGCCAAATGAAGTCAAAGATGTATTGAGATAAAAAATGGAAACAGTTTTACTTCTTGCTCGCATAAGGGTATCTTTCGGCATGAAAGATGCCCTTATAGAGGTAAAAATGCTTGCATAAGGGTATCTTTCGGCATTTGGATGCAGTTTAGATACTAGTTCCAGTTTTTTTCATCCGTTCCAATCAACAGCCCGTTAATCAGCAAAACCAAAAAAGGACCAGGCGCAGTTTGCCCGGTGTTTCTTATTTTCTTTTGAACGGTTGAGAAAAGGACATGGGGACGGTTGGACGGTTCTCGACGCTCATCAAGCCCATTGGTGACCAAAAAACTCGATTTTACAGAAAACCGGTCACCAATCCAGCCTATTGGTGACCGGCTGACACAAGGGGACATCAGTCCGAAAAGAGTATCAAAGATAACTTCAAAACAACAATTTTTGCTACTCCATACTTTCTACAAATTTTTAAAAGAGAATGAAAGTATAAAGAAATGGAAAGGAGAGAAGGAAATGATGATGGGACCTGGATATGGTTACTTTGGAGGCTTCGGGATGGGAGGTGGATCCCTGATGATGATAATAGTTTTCCTGGCAGTTGGCTATCTGCTGTATCTGGCTTTCAACCAGAATAGGAGGAGTGAACAAACGCTTCCACTCCAGTCGATGAACAATCAAGCAATGGACCTTGCCAAGGGTAGATTGGCAAGAGGAGAAATCACTGTCGAAGAATTTGAAAAAATGAAAGCAAATCTTTTATAAATAAAAAAATGGGAGTGTTTACTATGATGAAAAAGACTATTATTACTGGCGCATTAGCTGCAGCCCTTATTGCAGCAGGAGGTACAGGATTGTATATGGCATCCGCGAAGGAAAATGCAGTGAATCCTGCTGAATTTATGAAGGAGCAGGGCATTGATTTTAAAAATATGGCAAACTTCATGGGTGATGGCAATTTTGGAAATATGCAGGAGTTCATGGGGGAGCAAGGAATTACTGTCGATGAGATAAATCAAATGAGGAAATCAGGAGATTTTGAGGATATGCAAAAATTCATGGATGATCAGAATATCAACTTTGGACAAATGCAGCCATATATGCAGGAAATGCATCCTGATTTGAGTACGAAAGACCTGGAGGATATGTATAAAGGGATGCATGGCACAGGTGGCGCATCTAACAGCCAGAATTTCCAGGGTATGGGGAACACGGGCTTATAAAATCTAACTGAGCCGGTTTTCCGGCCGTTAACACCCGAATTCAGGAGGAATGCAACAATGTTTACGCTGTTGATCTTGGCAATAGGTTTTTACCTTTACAAAACAGGCGATTTACAAAAGTTCTTTGGAAAAATGGATACTCAAGTTCCAGAGAATAACTCAGCCAGACAAATCATTGATTTGAGGTATGCTGAAGGCAAAATTACCGAAGAAGAATACGGTAAACTGAGAAATCTCATTTAAGACGAATGCTGGCTTCAGCCAGATTAGGGATAGTTCATGAACGACAAAAAACGGCTCACCTCCCTGCATGGAGATGAGCCTGTAATGCTTGGCATTCTTATCGGACTTTTATTCGTCCGCTTCCTCGCTTTGCCTGTTCGTCTGTTCCGGCAGCGTATCCCAGAAGCTAGTATCCATTGTTTCGATAGAGTCGTCTGCAATGGCTCTGACGGTTGCATCCAAAGTGGTAATGGTCTGCTTGATTAGATAGCCATTGCTTTTCTGGCCTAGCGCATATGGCTCATAATAATGATCGGACATGCCGCGCATTTCGAATAATAGGGTTGAAATGTCATAGCGCACAGCCGCTCCGTTTCGGCCAATGTTTTCTCCGGTACCTCCGCGATATTTGCCTATGTGGCCCCAACCAGTATCCTCAAGTGCGTTGTATACGACTGCACCAAGTTTCTTGGAGCCTTCAAGCACCTCTGGCTTTACGTTTTCGTTTGTAGGATAAAGAATCGATCCAGAGACAAGCTCGCCTTCTGTTTCACTTAAGGTGCCTTGGTGATGAAGGTCAATCATGTAATCGATGTTGTATTTGGCAAAAACATTTTCATGAAGCGCGCGTGCTTCTGGCTCCATCTCGTTCGTTTTTTTATCATGTTCGCGGTTGAGGTCAATCTTGTTCGCGTTGTAACGAGTCAGGTGACGGTCGCCATCAGCAAGATAGTCTTCAAGAGAGAAGTCGACATCGCCCATCGCTCCGTCAGCGTTTAACATGGGAATCACAAGAATGTTGACATGATCCAGTACTCCGCTTGTTTTACCAGTGCCTAAGTGTTTGATGAACTCAAGTGCACCCTCGGTGGTCAACTGCTCGTTTCCGTGCTGCTGCGTCAGAAACAAGATCGTTGGGTTTTCTGGATTCGAAATATATTTTGCCATGTGAATATCGCGGCCTTTGACTGTCTGGCCAATTACTTCAAGTTCCATTGCCTCCTGCTTGGCATCCTGAGTCTTCAGGTAATCTACCAACCCCCCATATGTATGCAAAATCGATGTTTGAAGGGATCCATGACCGGTACTTGGACCATTTCCGACTGCTTCTGCAGGCAGTGCCACCGCTGTCACCGCACCTAATGCGATCACGCTTGATAAAGATACGGATAAAACCTTCTTCTTCCATGCCATTGTCATTCCTCCTATAAAACTAGATTCACCTATACTTTACAGAATATTAGAAAAATAATCGATAGAGTAAGATGCCTATTTTATCGACAAATTAGCAACACGAAATAAGCAGTTTGAATAGGTTTATTTTTCAGGAATTTGGATTATATAGGGAAAAAGTAATGATTGAGACATAGGGACGGTTAATAAATCTTCGTTTGATGGCATATTTAGTTTCAATTCTAATATACTTGGATTGGTGGGTGGTTCTCGAAAGATAGCACGAAAACAAAACAGATTCCTTTTTGTTCCAGTAAAAATGTCCCATCTGGCTTCCACTGTGCTATAATGAATAACAAAGAAGAGAATAAATTTATAGTAATACACCTTACATCTTTCGGAATTGGCTCCAGCCTTATTTGCTCGATTGGTTAAGGTGTTTTTTCTTTGTTCGGGAAAAAATAGAACGAGAAGGGAATTAGTATGAAAAAAACAGCGATTATTTATTGTGAAGGAAATTTTGGGTCAATGGATGGAAAGACAGCAAATGGTTTGATTCGAAACTCTAAAAAATATCTGATTGTCGGTGTTATTGACAGTACGAAGGCAAATTTGGATTCAGGTGAATTTCTCGAAGGAGAAAAAAATAACATACCGATTTATGCAAGCCTTGAAAATGTGATGGAAACGGTGACTCCATTACCTGAGCAGTTTATTTATGGAATTGCACCTGCTAATGCCGTTTTAAAAGAAGAGGAAAGAAAGATCTTCTTAAAAGCAATGGAAAATGGCATGGATATCATTAATCCCCTGCAAGAATTTCTCACCGAAGATGAAGAGTTTGCTAAGCATGCTCGTCAGTACGGCGTTGCCATCCACGATATTCGAAAGCCCCTCCCTAATAAAGATTTACATATTTTCTCCGGACGAATTTTAGATATGCCAACCCCGATAATTGCGATTCTCGGGACCGATAGTGCCGTTGGCAAGCGAACAACTTGTGTCATTCTGGAGGCTGCTTTGGAGGCGAAAGGGTACCATGTTTCATTTGTGGCAACCGGCCAGACTGGGATCATTCAAGGGGCAAAATACGGTGTTGCGGTCGATGCCATGCCACTGCAATTTATGATCGGGGAACTTGAAAATGAAATCATGAAAGCTTACGAAAATGATCGTCCTGATCTGATTATCGTCGAAGGCCAGGGAGCCTTGAGTCATCCTGGGTATGTGAGTTCTTGCGGAATTTTAAGAGGCTCAAGACCGGACGCGGTCATTGTTCAACATCCTCCTAAACGTCAGCAACTAGGAGATTTTGACTTTATGAAAATGCCAACCTTAGAAAGTGAGATTGACTTAATTGAGCGATTTTCGGATACAAAAGTGATTGCCGTTACCCTTAACCATGAAAATATGACTGATTCAGAAGTTGATAAGGTGATAGATAACTATGAAGAACAACTGAACATACCGGCTACGGATGTTCTCCTACACGGCTGTGACAAACTGATAACAAGCATCCTTGAGACATTCCCAGCATTGGAGAAAAGAACAAATCAATTGGAGGAAGTGCACATCAATTGATTGATTTTATGTCGTCAAGGGTGGAAATTGATCTAGTGAAACTTGGGAACAATGTCGAAGTCCTATTGAATTTATTTGGCAAAAAAAAGATTGGAATTATGGGTGTTACGAAAAGTGTTTGTGGGATTCCTGAGATTGCTGAGGTTCTTGTAAATAAGGGACTTCGAATTCTGGCTGACTCCAAAATAGACAATCTGAAAAATATGCGTGATGCAAATATAAAGGCGGAATATATTTTATTAAAAACTCCATCGTTAAGCGAGGTGGACCTCGTGATAAAAAATGCGGATATCAGTTTTAATACGGAGATAGCTGTAATAAAATGTCTTTCTGCTGCTGCCATTAAAAATGAATGCCCACATAAAATCATTCTGATGGTGGACATGGGCGATCTGAGGGAAGGGATCCTTCCTGCAGATCTCGATCGTTTTATCGAGGAGGTACTGCCACTTCCTAAAATAACCATTGTTGGAATTGGAGCAAATTTTGCTTGTCTTGGCGGAGTGAAACCAACTGATAGTAAGATGCGTACATTATCCTTCCTGGCTGAACATATTGAGGAGAAATTTAAGATCCCCCTTACCTATATATCAGGAGGAAATTCAGCCAATTATAACTGGTTCATGGCTAATGATGACGTCGGTAACATCAATAATTTACGAATAGGGGAAGCTATTTTTCTCGGCCGTGAAACACTTGGTCGAACAGAAATCCCCGGTTTATTCACGGATGTGTTTACCTTCGTTGCTGAGGTCATCGAATCTAAGTGGAAAGCCTCTTTGCCTGATGGGGAAAGGGGTCAAAATGCGTTTGGAGATTCGCCGCAATTTCTGGATCGTGGCCAAATTAGGAGGGTCATCCTCGGGGTGGGTTGTCAAGATGTCTTAGTTTCCGGCCTAACACCAAGAATAGATATTGAAATTCTCGGCTCAAGCAGTGATCATACCATCATTGATGCTAAAAAAACAGAGTTAAAAGTCGGCGATGAAGTAGCCTTTGACATAAATTATGGAGCACTACTATCGGCTATGACATCACCATATGTTGAAAAGAAATTTTTGAGACATCGGGACGGTTGGACGGCTCCTGTCCTAAAAGGGGAGGTGGAACCGTGCCGAATAACTTCTGACTAAAAATCGGCGATGATGGCGAGATCTGTAACCACATAGACTCCCGGATCAACTTCTTTTCGTTTCAATTCTTGATTATCTGCGATTTCTTTCTTTATGAATGGAGCGATGAAAATGAAATTTAAAGTTTATGATAATGCTCATGACTTTGAGAGAAAAATAGAGCCGTATTTATTGGAAAAGGAAGATGTATTCAGTCTTTTTTACGGTGTACTGCAAGCTATTAAGGGAAATTGGATAGGAAAGGATTTCAGACTCTGTTCATCTCGGTTTTGATAAAGGCGAATAATTTGGGTTTTAACTAATCAATAAGACATGGCAACGGTTCCCATAGAAGATACCTGTTGTGACGAAATATCCTGGAAGACGGAGGAATTCTTGGTCTTTTGGGAAGTTGAAATAGTTAGTTGGCGGTCGGGTTGTTTGGCTAATGTTGATTTTCCCTGTCTGGAAGCTTTGGACAATTTCGGTTGCAAAAACCAGGGCGGAACGAATTCTGTCCTGGTTTTTATGGGAGGGTGCCTGTTAAAATAGCGATCTACTCCCCATTAATTAGTGATAAATTCCCTGGATTGACTGTATTTTCTCTGTAAATTCACGAGCGGTTTTTTTAACCGAGCTATAATCACCAGTTACTCTGTTTTTTGTTAATGCACTGCCAATTCCAACAGCGAATGCTCCATTAGTAATCCACTTTTCGACATTGTCAATGCTTACTCCGCCAGAGGGCATTAGCTGTACGTGAGGGAGGGGTCCTTTTATATCTTTCATAAAGGATGGTCCTAAATGTCCTCCGGGGAAAAGTTTGATGACGTCTACTCCATAAGACACCGCTTTCAATATCTCGGTTATCGTGGCGCAGCCAGGTAGATAAGGAGTGGAATATCGGTTGCATAGTAAAGCGATGTCTTTATCAAAATGGGGGCTCACAATAAATTGGGCTCCGTTCATTATAGCAATACTAGCAGTGATGGCATCAAGCACTGTACCTGCTCCAACAATCATATTCGGGTTTCCATCAGCCACCAGTTCTGCAATCACTTTTTCAGCTCCCGGAGTAGTAAAGGTTATTTCCAGTGAACGAATACCGCCATTAAATGAGTGTTTTGCAATTTGATAGGCATCTTCGCTACTTTCCCCGCGTATAACAGCAATCGCATAGCCTTCATTCAGTTTCCTTAGCACGTCCAATTTTTTCAACAACATGACGAATCACCACTTATCCTCATTATTTCCCTAGTAATCATATAATCTATTCTTATGCATTACCGAAACCTTCTCTTATAGCAAACCATCATTTTCCATGCGGACTAACATATTAAAAATGCCTTCATGATTATTACTGTCGGTTATATAATTGGCAGATTGTTTTGCATTAACAAGGGCATTTTCCATCGCTATAGAATACTTTTTTCCTTCAAACATTGAGATATCATTTTCACTATCACCAAAAACCAGGACTTCATCAGCTTGGATTCCGTATTTCTCCAGAATTATATCTAATGCCTTTCCTTTTGATATTCCCTTATTGGTTACTTCCATTTTCCTTTCGTCGGAAAAAACAAATTCATATTGATGAAAAAAGGCATGGTTAAGTAATGTTTGACGAACAAATTCCATATATAAAGGATCCTGAACTATAGACATTTTATTACAGAAATCAGGAGAGTCCTTTAAATCCCGGATTAAATATTGATTTGGGTATCCGTCACGAGTGTCACATAGCCAACTGTACATACCTCCAGCCCAAGGATAATCTTCAGGTAGTCGCATTTCAGCACGAATGTTCCGTTTAATTTGATAAATTGGATCAGGTAAATACGTATAAATGGTATCATCTTGACCATATTGAAGCTCAACATTAAACAAGGAAAAGAAATCATTGATATCCTGAATATTAGTACGGTCTAGAATACTTATTCTAGTCCGTTCAGAGCTTTGAACATGATAGATGGAAGTGCCATTTACATCTATCAAAATTCCATCATATTGATCCATTTTAAGTTTCAATGCATCAGGAAGTAATCGAATATAGCTGCGACCGCTAGCTAATATTACCTTAACCCCCTTTTGTTGCAATTTAATTAACATACTTAATGTTTAGGGTGCGATTGTATGATCAGATGTAAGCAGGGTGCCATCCATATCACATACGATTGCTTTTATCATCATTCATTTTACCCCCTAGTTTTTGTAATCATTAATGCTTTTCGGATACTCTCCAGAGAATGCTTATTTTTTGCCTCATCATGATACATAACAGCTACATAGATAATATCAATAATAGTTAAATATAGAATTCGTGCGGTAAGGGATTCGGAACGAAAAGCAGATTCCTCAGAATACACGACAAAAGAAACATCCGATAATTTTACTAACTCCGAATTATCATTTCCAGTTAAAGTAATGATTTTTACTTGATTTTCCCGAAGGATTTTCGCTATTTCTATCGTTTCAATTGTTTCTCCTGAATGTGAAAATAAGAACACACAATCATCCGTTCCCAGCTTTGTTACATGACTCAATTGCATGTGATAATCAGCCACATAATTACACGGTAATTTCGTTCGTAGAAATTTATGATAGGAATCAAGTGCAATAACCGATGAAGCGCCTTGTCCGAAGAAATGAACACTCTTTGATGGATAAATTAGCTTCAAAGCCTGGTTTAACTGATCTTCATTTAAAGAATGAAGGAGGTTTTCTAATAAAAATTTGTTTGAATTCACAATTTTTTGTGCGATAACATACGCAGAATCAGAACTGCTTATATCAGCAAAAACGACTATCTCGTGGCTCCGTTCTTCACTTGTACGAGAATTTGAAGCAACGGAAATCTTAAAATCCTGAAAACCTTCGAAACCGATTTTCTTTACAAATTTAAAAATGGTCGATTCAGAAACACCGATATCATTAGATAATTCCGAAAGTGTTTTGTTTACTACTGCATTGCCTAGGGAGATAAAATGTTCTGCTATATTCTTTTCGGCTTCGCTAAATCCCTTCAAGCGATTTCGAAGTAATTTTTCTAAATAATTGACTGCCATAATTCTACTCACCTCTAAGATTAATAATACCACAATGAATAATGGAAAAAATATTTTTTCTGAAAGCATTTACAAAGAAAAAATATTTGTTAGAATGAAGATGAGTTAACGAATGATTCATGCTCTTGGTATCTACAAAAGGAAGTGATGAGAGAACTTGGAAATTCTATCTTCCGGTAATAGCGATCTCATTATTTGCATTAAAAAGTAAGGGAAGTTTTTCAGCCAAAGTAATATCAACCATGGGTAATCAGTTTGGAAGTTACGTGAAGTTGAAAATAAGGAGTACAAATTATGAGCAACAAAAATAGGATTGCCATAGTAAATTCAAGTAGTTTTGGACTGCCTTTCCCAGAGCATTTGGAAAGATTACGTCAATTAGGGGAAATAGAAAAATTTACTTTTGATAGTGAAATCGATGGAAAAACATTAGCGAAAGAGCTGAAGGGCTTCAATATGATTATTGCTAGTATAACGCCTTTTTATACAGAGGAGTTTTTCGAGCACAAGGATGAGTTGAAGTTAATTGCAAGACACGGTATTGGTTATAACAATATTGATCTAGAGGCTGCGAAAGCACATCACACAATTGTTTCACTTGTACCAGCTTTAATTGAACGTGATGCAGTTGCGGAAAATAATATTACGAACCTATTAAATGTGATGCGACAGACAAACAAAGCTCATCAAAAGGTTTTGCAAGATAAATGGGAAGAAAGAGCCAATTTTGTTGGCCATGGGCTTAGTGGGAAGACAGCAGGTGTTATAGGAGTAGGGAATATAGGAAGTCGCGTAGCTGAAATTCTTCATTATGGATTCCGCTGTGAGGTTTTAGGATACGATCCGTATAGAACATCATTGGAATTAGAAGCATTTGGCGCAAGAAAAGTAGAATTGGATGAGCTCTTGCAACGTTCAGACGTAATTTGTTTATGTGCGAATCTTAATGAATTCAATTATCATATGTTATCTGAAAAAGAGTTTGCCAGTATGAAAGATTTTGTGTACTTATCCAATACTGCTAGAGGTGCCCTGATTAAAGAAGACGCTTTGGTAAATGCACTGGATAATGGAAAAATAGCTGGATTTGCAACCGATGTGCTTGAAGAAGAACCAGGCCGTACAGATCATCCTCTCCTTAATTTTGAAAACGTTATCATTACTCCGCATACATCTGCGTATACAATGGAGTGTTTGAAAGGTATGGGGGACAAATGTGTTACCGATTGTGAAATGATGGCAGATGGCATCCTTCCAAATCGGTCGATCCAAACAGACAGCATCTACCTAAAGTAGGGAGGCCTCTTAGATGATAACTGATTTAAATGTTAAGGTTGGCCCACAATTTTACCGATATAGTGAGGGTGCAATAGACCTTATACCTGAGATACTTAAGGAGCATCATGCTCGAAACATCTTAATCATACACGGAACCATTTCTTGGGAAAAAGCAAAACCGTTTTTGAAAAAAATTATCGATCTTGATCTCCCAATATTATATGAAAAATTTCGTGGGGAATGCAGCTATCATGAAGGACAACGCATGGCAGAAATCATTCGGGAAAATCATATTGATTTTGTCATCGGTGTTGGCGGCGGAAAGTTAGCGGATTTAGTTTTATATACCAGCCATTTGACAAACACACAGTTTGGAGTTGTTCCTACTCTTGCAAGTAATTGTGCAGCCTGGACCCCTCTTTCAGTAATGTATAAAGAAAACGGCCTTGCAGAAGGGAAAACGGAACATGTAAAACGTCAGGCTGTTTTTCTTATAACCGAACCTTCTTTAGTCATTGATTCGCCAGTCGAGTATTTTATTGCTGGGATTGCTGATACATTGGCCAAGTGGTATGAATCAGATTTGATTTTGGAACAAAAAAAATTTAGTTTAGAACCTTTCCCACAGCTGGCACGTTTCGCAGCAAAAATGTGTAAAGACACCATATTAAATGAATCGAAGCAGTCTATTGCAGATATGAGAAGTGGAACGATCACAGATGAATTCATCCATGTTTCGGAAATTATTATTGCTGTTTCTGGTTTGGTTGGTGGTTTCGGGGACAAATATGCTCGAAATAGTGTAGCACATGCAATCCACGATGCCATCTCTAAATATTTGCCTGAAGTCCATCATTACCTTCATGGAGAGAAGGTGGCTTACGGTATTTTCTATCAATTAGCATTGGAGGGGAAATGGAAAGTAATTGATGATTTATCACCTTTTTATCAAGAATTGAATTTACCGAAATCATTGACAGAAATGGGTGTGTATCCTTTATCTGATCGTTTGTTAAATGATATTATCCAATTCGTTAATGGGAAACAAAAGGTTCATTTACTTCCAATGGAAATAAATGAAGCAGTATTAAAAGATGCATTAATCCATTTAGAAGATTATATCAACAAATAAGGAGGTTCTAAAGCGTGGAAACTTTATCTTTTTGGCAAAGTTTGATTATTGCACTTTGGGTAGCAGCAGTAATGTCACGTGCATTACTAGGTGGAGCGACATTGACACTTCGTTTTTCTCCATTGATGACAGGTCTCGTTGTAGGGATTGTTATGGGGGATGTCGCTGGGGCCATGGTTATAACAGCTGCCATCCAATTAATTTACATGGGTGTGTTTTCTCCAGGAGGTACAATGCCTTCAGAACCGGCAGTTGCAGCATCAATTGCAGTTCCGGTAGCATTATTAGGTAATCTGGAACCTGGTGCGGCTATTTCGGTTGCAGTACCAGTAGGTTTGTTAGGTGCATATCTATATCAATTCCGTTTCTTCCTCAATACGTTCATAGGGAAAGGTACAGATAAGGCTGTAAAAGAATTGAATCATAAGTCCATTACTCGTACTGTTATAATTTATCCTATCATTGCATCCTTTGTCCTGTTCGTGCCATTGATCTTTGTAGCATTATATTGGGGAGCACCAGTAATCGCAGATGTTATTGCGGCCCTAGAAGGAACTGTAGCGATCCATATTCTTAATGTTGTCGGTGGCGGATTAGCTGCAATTGGTATTGCGACAACGATATATGTTATCGGCAAACGCTCGTATATTGTATTCTTTCTTTTAGCATTCTTTATGAGTGTTATTTTCAAAGACTTAGGGATCACCATGGTTACGTATGCAATCTTAGGTACTTTAATTGCAGCTATGTTTGTTCTAGCTAAATCGAATACGAATAAAGCAGCAACAGCAGGTCCAGGTAATACAGATGATTTTGATGACGATGATTTTTGATGATGAAAATAGAAAGGAGAGTTTAAGATGATTGATACACAAAATCAAATTGCATTAGATCCTACTATGCAGCCGGAAGAGATCACCAAAAAAGATGTTGCGAAAGCCTATGTGAGATGGCACTTTGCAAACGAAATCCCTCACACTTTTGAACGGTACTTGGCACCTTCTTTATTATGGGCAATGATGCCAATACTTCGAAAGCTGTATAAAGATGATGATGCCCTGCGCGCAGCATATGAGAGACAATTATTATTCTTCAACACCCAGTTAACTTGGGGTGGAGGTGTTATTACCGGTTTAATGTCTTCGATGGAGCAGGAACGCGCGAGAGAAGATTATAATCAGGAAGAAATTAAGATGACCGATGATTTGATGTATAACACTAAAGCAGGGTTAATGGGGGCTTTAGCAGGGATTGGTGATTCTATTGATTCTGGTACTATCCAATATATATTTATTGCCATTGCCATTCCTTGGGCACAAGGTGGCAGTGCATTAGGGGCACTATTCCCATTTATTTTATTTGCTACTTATCAAGTGGCAGTAGGTTTGTTTTTCGCACGACAAGGCTTTACTACAGGTCGCAATGCTACAAGCTTGATGCAAAGTGCAGGAATTCAAAATATTATAGAGCTACTTTCGATCCTAGGATTGTTCATGATGGGAATTCTCGCGGGAAACTATGTAAAAGTTTCGTCTAGTCTGGAATTCGAGATATCGGGCCGTCCGTTTGTTTTACAGGATACACTAAATTCCATATTACCGGGAGTATTACCACTGGCAATTGTTTTAGGAGTTTACTGGTATTATACGAAGAAGGGGTTAAAGGTTACAAGAGCACTATTGTGGCTAACTGGAATCTTGGCAGTTCTGGCAGCAGTTGGAATTTTGTAAAAAATCAATGACAAAGAAGAAAGGATGATGGAATCAATGGGTGTTGTAAATTTAGCACGTGTGGATGAGCGATTAATCCATGGGCAGGTCATGATGACATTGTCAAAGCGAAACGGAGTAAACTCTATATTTGTCGTAGATGATGTTGTGTCAAATGATAAGTTTATGAAGGGTTTGTATAAGAGTGCTGGAAGTCGTACAGGGCAAAAAACAATCGTGATGACCCTTGAAAAATGTAAATTTTACTGGGATGAATACGAGTTTAAGGATTATAGCAGTATTCTGATCGCAAAAACTGTGAATGTTATGTATGATTTAGTGAAGCACGGTGTCCCAATGAAAGAATTGAATATCGGCGGTATTGCTCAGAAAAATCCAGAGAAGGATATTCTAGTTACCAAATCTGTATATTTAAATAAAGAAGATGCTTTGAAACTAAAAGAGTTAAATGAAGATTATGGGGTCGAGGATATTTACTTCCAAGCTACACCCTCGGCACCCAAAACAAGCTTGAAGGATGTATTAAAAAAATTCAATTTATAGTTCAGTAAGGAATGGTATGGATGGAAGGACAGGAAAAGCTAAAAGATTGGTATATTCGCTATCATTTAATTTTTGGTAAGCGCTATACAAGAAAACAAAAGGATCGGTTCTTGAATAGCTTATCGGCTGATATGCTTCCTTTTCGACAGGATCTTAAGCTTGATTCATTTAGATTAAATGAAAAAGATAAAAATGAATATCGAAATCTATACGTTGGGGATCCAGAAAAGGCAGACACAATTATCTGCACTTATTATGACACTCCAGCTGCTCGCTTTAGTCCATACCATTTTTTTGATGAGGAACACCGTATGAAAAATACTACAAAGTTCATTTTGGTTACTTCTATGATTTATATTGTGATTGGATTATTATTTACTTTGTTGGTAGCGATGCCTATTTTTCAAGCGAACGGAATTGGAAACATACTGTCTATATCGTTTATCTTGTTTTATATCGTCTTCTTTTATTTTCTGGGTATCATTACTAGAGGTTGGCCGAAGAAGAAGAATTTAATACAAAATACTTCTTCTGTATTGTTGCTGCTGAATTGTATAGCAACGTGTAAGACAAAGCACGTTGCATTTGCTTTTGTAGATGGTGGTTCAACCAACAATGCAGGTTTAGAAAGATTAATCGAGCAATATCGTTCAAAAATATGGATGGTAGATAGCATTGGTTCCCAAAAGCCGCTATATCAGGTAAACCGCAATAATAATCAATCGAGATTAATAGAAGCAGTAGAAGAAGTTGATTTGTTATTTTCCCAGAATGAACGTCTAGTATATTTAATCAGCGGGAATCAAGAGAATGATCAGTTCGTATTATCGCGATCTGATTTGCGAAAAAATGAATTGAATGACCAGAACATGAATACTGCATTTGCCTTTTTGGAACGTGTCGTAAGGAGGGGATTGAAATGATCGGGATCATAATTGCAACCCATGGGAAAATGAGTGACGGTATCATTGATGCTGCGGAACTTATAATAGGCAGTACGGATAAAATTGAAACATTGAATCTATATCAAGGCGATGATGTTCAAGATTTAAATAAACAAATGCTGGAAGCAATTAAAAGAGTTGATCAAAATGAAGGAATCCTTCTATTTACAGACCTATTTGGTGCAAGTCCTTATAATCAAGCAACTCTAGCTATACACTCCCTTCCAGTTGAAAAACAAGAACAAATCTTTGTTCTGACCGGGGTTAACCTCCCAATGGTACTTGAAGCGATTAATCAGAGAATGATCGGTACTTCCATTCATGAAACAGTGACTGCTGTCCAAAATTCAGGTCAGCAAAGTATGGTGCTGTGGCCATCAGAGGAAAACAACACGGATAAAGTGAATGATGATTTCTAAAAAGTAGGTGAGACACGGGAGCAGTTCCCAAGTCATATCCAGAAGCAGAGGGGACTACCTTCTGCTTCTTTCGCTTTGCGTAATATCCCGGAAGAATGGAGGGGGCCTGGGGTTTTTTTTGGAATTCAAGTTGACAGTCGTGTGTTTGAGCATTGTTGATTTTCCCTATCTGGGAGATTTGAAGAACATCGTTTGTTTCACATACATAATTCATAACTAGGGAAAAGGGATTCTGTCCTGGTTTTTTGGTTTGTGGAGGATGCAACTTTGTTCTATTAATTTTTACTTTAATAATTGAGCTATCCATTCCTCATCCGAGACAACTATTTTTTTCCTAAAATAAATCATTAATACGTTGCGCATTTTCCAAAGGAATATCAAAGTACACTCCTAAGATAAAATACCGTCTTCCAATATACTCCTGTACTTTCCATTGCTATATGGGAAACACCGTGGTTTTAAAGTCATTTTAGAAATGATACAAATCTTTTGTTAAAGCGGAAATGGTTCTGTCTTTTTGAACACTTCTTTATTATGACCTCATGTCTTACACAAACGATAGTTTCTGAAAGAATATCTAAACCGTCATCCATTTCAATATAAATCCATATAATTCACTCTGAATGATACTGAAAGATAATCATTTTTCTGTACCTAGTCATCCCTCCAACAGAGAGAGTTTATAAAAGGGTTGAACACCAAGAACTTTATGGTCGAGAAGTAATTATTATCATTCATGGGTTGGGAGCAGAAGCATATGAATGTTTTTTTAGAAGTGCGTTTATGCGCACCACCATTCATAGAGAAAATTATAAAAAATGGTTGATAAAATAACCGAAGGGTATAGAAAAAACCTTTGATAAAAGGATTTAGGGCAATCTCATATTAATTTTTAGGGAACGCCGGACTAATCTATGCAGGAGATAATTCAAAAATTATCTTAAACTTCTTTTCTAGGGACAGTTCAAATTGGATGGAGTGTCTAGAATTTTTTATAAAACCATGTTAGATAATATTACACGTTTGTATATTAATTCACTCCATTCAATTATATTTAAAATAATCTTAATTAGTAAAATCCAATAAATTATTTTGCCGATGAATAGGAGGTAAAAATGAAATTTGATAAATTATTGTTTACAAGCGCAAATAAATATAGTATAAAATTAAGTAAATTCAGAATTTAATAAGAGAGGAGTATTTATGAGAAATGACGTAGTAGATTTACTGCAAAGTCATAGGTCGGTTCGTCGATATACGGAGGATCCTATTCCTCAGGATATCCTTGACGAAATACTCACTTGTGCCCAATGGGCGCCTTCCTCTCATCATGTCCAGGCGTATAGCATCATCGTTGTAGATGACCAGAAAAAAAAGAAGGTGCTTTCTGAGATAGCTGGGTCTCAGAGGTATGTAGCAGAATCTCCAATTTTCCTAGTATTTTGTGCAGATTTTTATCGGCTAAAATTAACAACTGAAATGTGGAACACACCATTTGAAGTTAACGAAATTGAAAATGTCTTAGTGACAGCAGTAGATACAGCTCTTGCTGCCGAGAATGCATTGATTGCAGCACGTTCCTATGGTCTTGAAGGAGTAATGATTGGTGGGATCCGAAATAGTCCTGAAGAAGTAAAAGATTTGTTGGAACTTCCTGAATATACATTACCTATCATGGGAATGTGTTTAGGTTATCCTGCCCAAAAGCCATGGCAAAAGCCGCGAACTCCTAAACAAGCAGTTGTCCATTATAATAAATATCGGCCCAAAGAGGAAATAGTCGCAAGTTTGAAAGACTATGAGAAAATCTCCTCTGACTATTATACTAGGAGGACTGGAGGTGTTCGTACTGAAGGATGGACGAAACAAATGGCAATCTATTTAAGCAAACCAAGACGAAGACATATCAAGGATTTCATCATAAAACAAGGGTTTAACCTTGAATAAAAAAGTAGGCTTACAACTTGTTGTATTCAAAAAATTTATAATTATTGTAATATTAATTAAATTATAGAGTATTTTTTATACAAAAGGATGGTGATGAAATCATCTACTACAAAAATATCTATCTCCATTAGTGACGTTTACGCTAAAATTTTGAACAATTGATTTTAATTTCAGGTGCTTTATTACAGCTAAAAACTGGAACATCATTCCGATCAACGGAACGATGATATATTGAGGGGGCTAAATAATGGAGATTCAAAGGTATTCGGAGCATATTGAGGTTGGTTCAGAAAAGATCACGGGTTATCAATGGAAAACACTTTGGACGTCTACGATTGGATACGCGATGGACGGCTTAGACATGATGATTTTAGCTTTTACTATGCCTCTCATTATTGCTTATTTTGGTATCAATGCAGCCCAAGCAGGTAGTGTATCCACGATTACTCTTTTAGGATCAGTTTTAGGTGGGATAATATTTGGTGTTTTAGCAGATAAATATGGACGTGTCCGTATATTCACTTGGACTATTTTAATTTTCTCAATATTTACTGGTTTATGTGCGATAGCACCAAACCTTGAAACCTTGATTGTATTTCGATTCCTTGCTGGACTTGGACTAGGTGGGGAATTTGGTATTGGAATGACCCTTGTAAGTGAGGCATGGCCGAGAAAATATCGTTCTCGTGCTACAGCAGTCGTAGCTACAGGTTTCCAGTTTGGGATTATCCTTGCTACTTTAGCAGTGTTATTTATCTCTCCTAAATTCGGTTGGCAGGGTGTTTTCATCGCAGGAGTGCTCCCGGCAATATTAGCTTTTTGGTCTCGCAAAAACTTAGAAGAACCTCAGCTATGGATTAATCTTAAAAATCAGAACAAAAATAAAGTTGCCGTAGGTCAGTTATTTTCATCGAGAAAAACAACAAAGGTTACCATAGGTTTAATTATTGCCACAAGTGTACAAAATTTTGGTTTTTATGGAATTATGACTTGGATGCCGACAATGCTGGCAACTGAGCTAAATGTTACATTCAATAAAACAACATGGTGGACGATAATCACGATTACGGGAATGGTCATCGGTATTATGGTTTTTGGTTATTTAGCTGATCGAATTGGTCGACGTCCTGCTTATTTAATTTTTCTTTTTGCATCAGCAATTATCGTTTGGATATACTTCCAACAAAGTTCTATGTCCATGTTGCTTGCACTCGGAGGAATTCTTGGTTTCTTTGTTAACGGAATGATGGGTGGTTATGGGGCGCTTTTAGCGGAGCATTATCCAACCGCAGCACGATCTTCTGCTGAGAATATTATTTTTAATATCGGTCGAGCTGTAGCTGGTTTTGCTCCGTTTATTATAGGTTATATCTCATTAAATCATTCACTGAGTTTTGCATTAAGCCTGATCTCAGGAATTTATTTATTATCAGCGTTGGCTTTTATCTTTTTGATTCCGGAAACAAAGGGTATGGAACTTACTTAATTTAGTAAGCTTCCCTTCTCATATGTGAGCTGGGAAGCTTTATTCTTATTTAAAAGATGCGACTTTATGAAATATCCATCATTAGCACCTAGGGATTATTAAGTTATACGTCCTTATATCTGACCTAGAATAAGGGTGTTATTGTTTTTCTATATTGGAACATTGTTCCGTACAACGAACCATATATAGTATGCAAAGGAAGGAATATAATGGAATGGTTACATCGTTTTACAGAAGTCATGGATTGTATTAGTGGGTATCCAATTACCGGAATAGGAATAAGTGAACTTGCTCGAAAAACGAATCTGAGCAAAAGCACAGTTCACCGGATGTTAAGTAGCATGATTTCTCATCAACTAGTAACACAAAACTCCCAAACGAAACAATATGTACTTGGTCCCAAGGCGATGTTTTGGGGAAGTCAATTTCTTCGTTCTCAGGACATGATGGGGTTAATGGGACAGTATTGTGAAGAAATCTCAGAAAAAACAGGCCTATATTCCTATTTGAGCCGATTTCAGGGAGATCAAGTTTATTGTACGCATACTCATCAGCCGTCTGATTTGCGTAATAAATATTTTGTGCATGTTGGCCAGCGGATGCCGTTTTATTGTACCGCTGCCTCAAAGGCGATTCTAGCTTATCAAAATCAGGAGCTAATCAGTTCTTATCTTCAAAAAGAAACTTTCGCTGCCATTACCCCATATACATTAACCAGTCGTGAAGCGTTAGAAAAAGAGTTAAATCAGGTTAAGCAAGAGGGAGTGGCATTTTGTCTTCAAGAATTAGAGATTGGTGTTTCAGCGGTTTCAGTTCCAATTTTTCATGAGAATCAAAATACGTCTCTAAGTCTGAGTGTTGTAGGGGAGAGGATAGTGGTTGAATCTGAACTCGACGATATCGTCAGGCTGTTAAAAGACGTATCAATTAAAGCTAGTGATCATTTAAAGTCCATGCACATGCTGACCTCTATCAAACTATAAGGGGAGTGTAAAGATGGTAAAAATTGCGGTAATGGGAGATTCCTTTATCACACAAAGATTGCCTAAAGATGATTCAGACTTAATACAGTTACAACAACTTCTGGCTGGATTTGATGTTCGTTTCACCAACTTTGAAGTAACGTTACATAACTTTGAACACCCCCCCGCGGCAACGAGCGGTGGGACATGGGCTGCTGCCCGGCCTGTGGTATTGAAGGATTTAGGATGGCTCGGTTTGAATATGCTTGCCTGCGCAAATAATCATAGTCTTGACTGGATGCATGGAGGGTTGCTATCTACTATTGAGCTTTTGGAAAAAAATGAGTGGGTATATGCCGGAATTGGTCGTAACCTAGCAGAAGCCTCACAGCCAAGATACCTAGAAACTAAAACTGGCCGAGTTGCCTTGATATCAGTGACTGCAACCTATGATCAATGGCATCGGGCTGGAGAGCAGCGTTCCGATGTTCCAGGGAGACCGGGTGTCAATCCACTTGGACATAAACGCATACACCTAGTAAGTAAGAAGAATTTACAAACTCTGAAAGAAATCGATGCGACTACCGAAGTGAATTCAATCAAGAACATAAATGTGAAAGAGGGCTTCTGGAAGAAGGAAGATGGCCCCTATCAGTTTGGTCAACTCTTTTTTGAAGCAGGGATAACAGGCACCACTACTTATATGGACGAAGCGGATGCTGGGCGAATTTCCAAGGCAATTCAGGAGGCAGAAAGACAGGCGGATGTTGTTTTTGTTAGTCTTCATGCTCATGAAATGAAGGGGGAACAGAAGGATCGTCCCGCTGATTTTTTGAAGGAATTTAGTCGGTTTTGTATTGATGAAGGAGCACATGCTGTCATAGGGCACGGGCCTCACATATTAAGAGGCATAGAGATTTACAAGCGGCGGCCTATTTTTTACAGTTTGGGAGATTTTATTTTTCAGAATGATACTGTTGAAAAACAACCAACAGAATTTTATCAACTTTATAATCTTGATTCGAAGAGTACAACAGCAGATGGAATGGATGCCAGAAGTCAGAATGGTACAAGAGGACTGGCAGCAAACCGCAATGTATTCGAGTCGGTAATTGCCTCCTTTACGGTTGAACAAGGAAAATTTAGCGATATTGAGCTTATCCCGATTACTCTAGGATATGAAAGAAGTCGGGGAAGTAGAGGGCGACCGAAGTTGGCCGGTCAAGAGGAGGGGCAAAGAATTCTTCAGACATTAAGTGTCCTATCTCGCGAATTTGACACCACCATTACGATAAAGGATGGCAAAGGTATTATTGTGATTTAAAAGGGGGGCACTCCAATGCGGCAAAGATACGAGAAAATATTAAATAAAATTAATCAATATAATTCTGGTGTTAAAGGAATAACCCGAATTGCCTATTCTAATGAAGAGCAGGCTTGTACTCATGCTTTAATGCGGATGTGTAAGGATGCAAAAATGACGGTTAAACTTGATCAAGCTGGAAATCTGATTGCCAGACGAGACGGGAAGAGTAATGAACTACCGCCTGTTATCATCGGGTCTCATATAGATTCTGTCTATCAAGGAGGGAAGTATGATGGAGTTGTTGGTGTAACAGCTGCACTTGAAATCATCCACCGTCTTAATGATAGGGGAATTGTCACAGAGCACCCGATAGAATTAATTTCTTTTGCTTGCGAGGAGTCTTCAAGATTTGGCGTTTCAACAGTGGGAAGTAAAGCTATGGCTGGGCGGATAGAAAAAGAAAAATATCGCCTGTTAACTGATCGGGACGGTGTGACTATGGAAAGAGCATTTGCTTTATGTGCACTTGATTTTAATAATATTGAGCAGGCAAGCAGGAGGGGAGGTACGTTCAAAGCGTTTTATGAAATTCACATTGAACAAGGTCCTGTATTAGAAATAGAAAAAAAGAAGATTGGTATTGTTACAGGAATAGCAGCACCCGCCAGGTTTATCGTAAAGGTTTTTGGAAGTGCCTCCCATTCTGGAACGACTCCAATGACAATGAGAAAAGACGCCTTGTTAGGGGCAGCGGAAATTGCTCTTGAACTTGAAAAGGTAGCTAAACTAGAACGATCTTTCGGTACAGTTGCTACCGTAGGAGTTCTAGATGTTAAGCCAGGAGCAATGAACGTTGTGCCGGGTGAAGTAGAAATGAAAATTGATATTCGCTCCTCTTCGATTGAATCAAGACAACGAGTTTTAAATCATCTTTTTCAGACAATTACTTCGGTTGAAAACAAAAGGCTACTTGAAATTGCCTGTGATGAAATCAGCCTTGAAGATCCCATCCTTCTTTCTACCGAATTAGGTAATTTAATTGCACAGATATGTAAACAGAAGAAGCTGCCTTATCGGTTCATGCAAAGCGGAGCTGGACATGATGCGATGAATATGACAGGATTTGGACCAGTTGGTTTGATTTTTATCCCTTCTGCAGGCGGAATTAGCCATCACCCTCAAGAACATACCGATATGGAAGACATTCTAGTAGGAATTGATGTTTTAGAGATGGCCATTCTTGAATCAGCTAAAGTATCTTCCTTACAATTTGGAGGTTAAGCGATGAAAGAAACTCAAGCCGAAATCCTCTGTAATGAGAAACTTAACAGAAGATATCGTCATATGAAAGTCAAAATTTCTGATTGGAATGTATCTGAAGTCAATCCTGGGCAGTTTTTTCATATTAAAACAACGGAGGACAACTTGCCGTTACTGAGGCGGCCATTTAGTATCTATCGCATTAACGAAGATAATAACACTTTAGAATTTCTTTATTTGGTTAAAGGGGTTGGCACTAAAAAGCTTGAGGAAAGGAAACCGGGTGAGATTTTGGACATTCTAGGACCACTTGGGAATACATTTACGATTCATCAAGGAGGCAAGGGAATGTTGTTAGTGGCAAGGGGAGTTGGTATCGCAACACTCTCTGCTCTAGCTTTCGCAGCTAATAAAGCAGACATTCCCTGTTTTGCAGTTTTAAGTGCCCGGTCGAAAGAAGATATATTAGTAGAAAAAGAACTTAATGAAGTTGGGGTTAAAACGTTTCTTGTAAATGATCAAGATGGTTCTAGTGATCCAGAATCAGTTAGGCTCATAGCAGAGGAAATAATAAACCATAGACAAGTTGATTCTATCTATACATGTGGCTCTAAACGGCTATCTGTCTTATCGAGAGAGCTATCAGAGGAGTATTCTCTTTTTGCAGAGATTGCCCTTGAAGAGAAAATGGGCTGTGCAATGGGGGCTTGTTATGCATGTGTTTGTGATGTCCGGGAAGGTGATGAAATCAGGACAATTCGGCTTTGTCAGGATGGACCGGTGCTGCCGTTGAAAAAGGTGGTGTTTTAAATTGGCGAACTTAGAAGTCTCTATAGGAAGCTTGAAGCTAAAAAACCCTATTATGCCTGCTTCCGGAACGTTCGGGGAAGAAATGGCAGCTATACTAGACTTTAATCAGTTAGGAGCCCTAGTACCGAAAAGTATTACGAAAACCGTGCGAAAAGGGAATCCCACACCTCGTATTTGCGAGACTTTTGGAGGTATGATTAACTCAATCGGTATTCAAAGTAAAGGATTGGACTATTATCAACAAATAACTGTCCCTTTTTATTCAAAATTTTCAAGTCCGCTTATTTCCAGTATATCTGCTGACAGTATTGATGAGTTTACAGAAGTTAGTGAAAAAATTTCTCAGATGGAGGAAGTGGCAGCACTTGAACTGAATATCTCCTGTCCAAATTTGAAAAAAGATGGAATGGCATTTGGAATGGATGCGAACGTGACTAGGGATCTCGTAAGTGCAGTTCGACAAGTGACTGATAAGCCGCTGATTATTAAGCTATCTCCAAATGTTACTAATATTGGTGTCATTGCCTTGGCAGCAGAGGATGGAGGAGCAGATGCCCTTACGGTAGCGAACACGTTTATTGCAATGGCAATTGATGTCCATACACGTAAACCAAAGATTGGCAATGTAATCGGGGGAATTTCCGGTCCTTCCATCAAACCATTAGTGGTTCGATTGATTCATCAAGTTTATCAGGTTTCTAATCTACCGATTATCGGCTGCGGCGGAGTTATGAATGGAGAAGATGCAATTGAAATGATGCTCGCGGGTGCGTCTGCGGTACAAGTTGGAACAGCGAATTTTGTTCATCCTACAGTAATGCTCACAATTTTACAAGAGATACAAGATTATATGGAGCAATACCAAATTACTAGTTTAAAAGAAATTATTGGGAAAATAGAAGGGAGCAACCAACACGATGGCATGGGATCATTTAATTAAAAATGGCTTAATCTATTCAGGTTCTGACTTTGTAAAAGGTAACCTCTATATCAAAGAAGGTAAAATTGCGGCTATTACTAATGAAGAACTCGAGGGTGCACCTATTAAAACTACTGATGCAGCAGGAAAATATGTAGTCCCAGGCTTTATTGATACACATGTTCACTCCAGAGACCCGGGAGCTACGTATAAGGAGGATTTTTTCTATAGTACACAAGCAGCTGCTGCAGGTGGAATCACAATGGTATTTGAAATGCCCAATACTAATCCGCCAATTAATAATGTGGAAAACCTTATTAAACAAAGAGATAATTTGACAACTAAAGCGCATGTGGATTTTGGAATTTGGGCCATTTGTCTGGGTGATTTGAATAGAAATGATATAATTCCTTTACACAAAGCAGGAGTGATTGGCTTTAAATTTTTTTGGGGATATGCGATTAACAGTCACACGTTTCAGCTAATGTATAACTATAAGGATGGTGACGAGGGAGTAATCCCGCCACTCCCTGATGGTGAAGTTTATGATATTTTTAAAGAAGTGAGAAATACTGGTCAACTTTTAGCCATTCATGCAGAGAATAACGAGTTAATTCAAAGGTTAACAAAAGATGTGGAAAAAACTGGTAAACGTGATTATGAAGCATTGCTAGAAGGCAGGCCGAACCTCGCTGAAGAGATGACGATCCAGACTGGAATTGCCATGGCGAAGAAGCTTGGTACGCGGTTGCATATTTTACATGTTAGTACAGGTGAAGGCGTAAAATTAGTACGTCAGGCGCAAAGTGAAGGGTATCCGATTACTTCTGAAACCTGTCCTCATTTTTTATTCTTAAATAATGAGGACTATGAAAAGGTTGGTTCTAAAATGAAGGTTTACCCACCTATAAAATATAAGGAAGACCAGGAAGAGCTTTGGTCTGGAATTGAAGATGAGACCATCAGTATCGTCTGCTCTGACCATGCCCCTCATACAGAAGAAGAGAAGGATGGCGATCTTTGGTCCATTCCAGCAGGTATGTGCGGTGTAGAAACACTTGCACCATTGATGCTTAACGCTGTTAACGATGGAAAGCTCACCCTTCAGCAAGTTTGCGAATTGTTGTCAGTGAATCCAGCAAAACAATTCGGTATTTATCCTCAAAAGGGTTCTCTTTCGGTGGGCACAGACGCTGACATTACCATTGTCGATATGAATAAAGAAATGGTAATTAGACGGGAAAATCTTCATAGTAAAAGTAAGGTCACTGCATTTGACCAATTCCCTGTTAAAGGTGTTCCGGTTCAAACGATTGTTCGCGGAATTACTGTAATGGAAGACGGTCAGATCGTTTCTAAACCAATCGGGCGAATGGTAACACCAAACAAACAGGAAATTGTGGAGGTATAAAAGAGATGGACAAAGTAAAAAAAGTAGCCGAGCTATTCGATCTTGTTCAATACTATTATGAGTACCGTGATCAGCCGATGAAGGAGAATATGAACTTTTTTGCTGAGGTTGAAGATTGCTGCAGGGTTCTAGATTTAGATTTTGAAGAACTTAAACGAGAATTTAAATTAGACTTCTAGAGGGTTAAGATGAATCACGGATGATATGAAAGCTATAAGCTGGATGTTAATCGTAACTTATTTTGTCAGGAACAGGGATGATGTCTTTATTGTTCTTGAAGTTATAGCAATAGTCAGATTTGAGGCAAATTATAGGGTATAAATATATTTATTTACCAATTAAAAAACAGGATTGACAAATTGTTTAAAAGTGATTATCTTATAAGTAAGCGCTTTACATGTGAAGTCAATTTAATATTAACAGGGTGTTACTGGAGAAGGCATAACCTGAATTGAGTACAAGATGCTGACAGAATAATCTGTCTACATTAGTAGCAATTCGGGTTTTTATTTTTTCTGCAACTCGGGATTTTTCAAGAAGGTAAGGGGGGAGATGATCTGATACTTAAAAAAGCTCTAAATAATAATGTTGTCCTAGCAAAAAATGAAAAGCATCAGGAAGTTGTTGTTTTTGGCAATGGTATTGCATTTAATCGCCATCCAGGAGATTTAATTGATGAATCCAAAATCAGTAAAATTTTTACACTTCAAACCCAAAACCTATCGATGAAAATGGCTTCTCTTTTAAAGGAGGTGCCAGTTCTATATGCTGAAATTGCTGAAGAAATTATAGCTTTTGCCAGAACGAAAATCAGTTCGTCAGTTAGCGATTATATTTTTCTATCGTTAACAGACCATATCTACTTCGCTGTTACGCGCTACAACAAGGGAGAGAATATTCATAATGTTCTTCTCTGGGAGGCAAAAAAATTTTATAAAGTAGAATATGAAATTGGCATGAGGGCGCTTGATATTATAAAGGATAAAATAGGAATCGAATTTAGCGAAGACGAAGCAGGGTTCATCGCACTCCATTTTGCCAACGCTCAGACAGAAGGTAATGAAATAAATAAAACAATCAAAATCACTAAATTCGTCCAGGATATTCTCGGTATCATCAAATATCATTTTGGTTTGGAATTCGATGAAGATTCGTGGAATTATGGCAGGCTTGTGACACATTTGAAATTTTTTGCTCAGAGGATATTATCAAAGGAAAATATGTTGCAAGATGATGATTACCTGTATGATCAAGTTCAGCATAAGTATACAAAGGCGTTTGAGTGTGTGAAAAAAATAGAGAAGTATGTGATCAACGGTTACGGAGCGTCAATATCAAATGCGGAAATGGTTTATCTAGTAATGCATATTAATCGGGTAACCAGTAGGAATGAAAGCTAATTTAATAGATCAGGGTGTTACTGAAAAGGCATTACCTGAGATGAAGAATGAGAAATCAGTTTAGGCTGGTTATAATCCTTTCTTCATTTCAGGTTTTTTTTCTCAAAAATAAAGAATCTTTAATTAAATTTTTTAGGAGGAAATGGAATGGCCGATTACACAAATCTTGCTAAGGCGATTGTGAACGGAGTAGGGGGAGAAGAAAATATAATCAGTCTCTATCATTGTATGACTCGCCTTCGCTTCAAATTAAAAAATGGGAGTAAATTTGATGTAAAGGAATTAGAACGGACTGAGGGTGTTATTTCTGCAGTCAAGAGCAATGGCCAGTACCAAGTAATAATAGGAAGTCATGTAAGCGAAGTATTCGAAACTATTAGCCAACATTACAACATTGAAAGCGGTGCTGCTAAAAAACAAGAGGAAAAACAAGAGAATGAAAAAAATGGAAATGTTATTGCCCGTTTTTTCAATGTTATGTCAAGTATTATCACACCAATTGTTCCGACGCTTGCCGGGTCTGGTATGTTGAAGGCGCTTCTCGTCATTCTCACAACCTATTTTGGAATGTCGGCTGAAGGTAGTACCTATATGATTTTAAGCGCCGCTTCCAATGCTGTATTTTATTTCTTCCCAATCATGCTTGCTTTTTCTGCCGCTAGAACATTTGGATCAAATGCATTTGTATCTGCAGCAATTATGGCTGCATTGCTCGAGCCGAAATTTACTGGTTTGATGAAAAATGTAGGCGATACTGTCGATTTTGCTAATATCCCTATTGTATTAATGAATTACAGTGGCCAGATTATTCCCGCCATTTTAACGATATGGCTATTTTCTTACCTTGAAAGTTTCTTAAATCGTTATATTCCAAAGATCATCCAAATGTTTGCAGTTCCAATGCTTTCACTCTTGATTATGGTTCCTCTAGCTGCAGGATTAATAGGGCCGATGGGTGTGTTTGCGGGTAATGCAATTGCTGATGGAATAGGTTACTTAAACGGTCAAAGTGGTATGCTGACTGGTGCGATTATTGGTGCAGGTTGGACATTTCTTGTGATGTTCGGAGTCCATTGGGGAGTTGTTCCAGCTATGCTCAATAACTTAAGTACTACTGGATTTGATACAATTCGACCGCCAGTAGCAAATGCAACTTTTGCACAAGCTGGTGTAGCTTTTGGAGTTTTCTTGAAAGCGAAGGATAAAAAGCTAAAATCCTATGCCTTATCCGTTATGATGCCTGCCCTACTGGCGGGAATTACTGAACCAATCGTTTATGGACTTTCAGTAAAATATAAGCGTCCAATGATAGCTGCTGTAATTGGAGGTACACTTGGTGGCGGATTTGCCGGAGCGATGAAAACTACCGTAATGGCTTATGTTTTCCCGGCCCTTACAACACTGCCTGCTTTTATGACTGGCACTTTTGTTTACTATATTATTAGTATTACAATTGCTTTCGTTGTTACAGTAGTTTTAACCTATATCCTTGGTTTTAATGAAGAAGGAGAACATGACGCTTCTTCTCCGGAGGTAATAAAAGAGTATGCTGTACAGCGCTCAACAGTTCTTTCTCCAATGTCAGGAAAAATCGTTCCACTTCAAAAGGTAAACGATTCAGCATTTTCATCTGAGGCAATGGGTAAGGGAATTGCTATCCACCCAATAGAGGGGAAAGTATACGCACCAGTATCAGGAAAAGTAACAACATTATTCTATACTAAACATGCGATAGGCTTAACATCTGATACTCAAACCGAAATTCTCATTCATATTGGTCTTAACACTGTAAAACTCAATGGAGAATATTTTAAAGCACATGTAAAACAAGGCGATGATGTGGAACAGGGACAACTATTGATTGAATTTGATATACAGAAAATTCAAGAAGAAGGCTATGATGTAACGACTCCAATTATCATTACAAATTCAAACATTTATACAGACATTATTGAGACTGAAAAAAAATCGGTTCTCAGTCAGGAAATATTGCTTACAGCTGTAGTTTTGTAAAAGAGCATTCACCATGAATCCAGAATAAATTAAAACGTTTCTAATAAATTTGGGCGGAGCTATCACTGCTAACCGCGAAAGGTTTTTGGAATGAGGGTAGCAAGGGACCTGCTATATGTGATGTGAAACGAAATGGAATAGTTGGTAGACAGGTTGACGGAGAAGTGATGGACGGACACTATTACGCCGTAATTGAAAATAAGTAATAATGGAGGGTACAAGATGGAACATCTCGAAAAAACTCCTTTCCCGAAAGAATTTTTATGGGGAGCTGCATCTGCAGCTTATCAAGTTGAAGGTGCATGGAAGGAAGATGGAAAAGGACCTTCTGTTTGGGATATTTTTGTTCGTAAGGAAGGGACGACATTTAAGGGTACGAATGGTGATGTCGCTGTGGACCATTATCACCGCTATAAAGAAGATGTGAAGCTAATGGCTGAGCAAGGTTTGAAGACATATCGTTTTTCTATTGCTTGGAGTAGAATTTTTCCATCTGGAAATGGAGAAGTAAATGAAAGGGGCCTGCAATTTTATGATAATTTAATTGATGAATTGCTTGCCTATAATATTGAACCTATTATCACTTTATATCATTGGGACCTTCCCCAGGCTCTGCTGGAGCAATATGGGGGCTGGGAATCCCGTCAAATAATAGAAGACTTTAATAATTATGCAATGACATTATTCAAGCGTTACGGAGATAGAGTTAAATATTGGATTTCTATGAACGAACAAAATTATTTTATTGGATATAGTTATGATACAGGGCTTCATCCTCCTGGAATTCGAGATAAGAAACGCATGTATCAGGCGAATCATAATGCTAATCTGGCTAATGCAAGAGCAATTCAATCCTTCCATGAGCTTGTTCCGAATGGTAAAATTGGACCAAGCTTTGCCTATAGACCATATTATCCGTTAAATTCTAATCCTGACAATGTCTTGGCATTCGAGAACTGTGAAGATTTGAATAATTATTTTTGGATGGATGTTTATGTATGGGGCATTTATCCGAAATCAGCTTGGATGTATTTGGTTAAGAATGGAATGGCACCACAAATTAGAGAAGGTGATTTGGAATTATTGCAATCTGTGAAACCTGATTTTATGGGAGTGAACTATTACCGTACTTCTGCAGTTGAAAAAAATCCAATTGAAGGCGGAGTTGGAATTGGTGTAAAAAATACTACTGGGAAAAAGGGGTCAACAGTGCAATCGGGAGTACCAGGCCTTTATAAAACCACAGATAATCCTTTTGTTGAAACTTCAAACTGGGATTGGGAAATAGATCCACAAGGAATCCGTATTGCTTTGCGCAGAATTACAGGACGTTATCAATTACCAGTGCTTATTACAGAAAATGGACTTGGTGAATATGATAATGTCGAAGAAGACGAAATAATCAACGATGACTACAGGATTAAATACCTTGAATCTCATATTTCCGCCATTCAAGACGCAATCTCTGATGGAGTAGAAGTTTTAGGGTACTGTGCATGGTCCTTTACCGATCTTCTTAGCTGGCTAAATGGCTATCAAAAACGCTATGGTTTCGTGTATATAAACCGCAATGAAGAAGATCAAAAAGACTTGCGCAGGATTAAGAAGAAGAGCTATTACTGGTATCAGGACGTGATTGCAAGGAATGGTATTTAGCTTTTAGTAATTCATGAAAGTGTTTCAGTATCCCTCTCCAAAATAAATCTAATAGAGAGCTATTCGACACGAACCGCACAAATTACTTTTTTAGGAACTTTTTTACCGGATAGGTTGGATATTTTACGTTGGAAATCCATATTAAGTATCCTCAAGGTATCCTTTTCTCGGGTCACAGTCATTGGACATTAAAAAATTAGACTGGAACAATGTACAAGGCAAGTTCACGTCTTTTAATGATTCCATTGTTGTCAATCCATGGAATCCGACCACTAATAGGCTTGGCTGGTGACAGTGAAGGTCTTTATGTTAAGGGTGTATAACACTAGTGTTTCACTAATTAAAATTTAATATTAAAAAACTCGAAATCTTCATTATTTTTGTTTTACGCAAAGAAAAAGTCCTTTATAATAGATAATTCAGGTGGTAACCCGTCCAAATCCACTAAAAAAGGACTTACGCATGGACAAGATTACACGAAAAACTTTATTTGGACAATGGTTTTCTCCAATAAATCTCAAAACTTTTGAAGAACAAGTGAAAACCATGAAATTAGATTACTATACAAAAAAGGTAACGACGGAATCATAAAGGAATCTCCTACCCCGAAAAGGCAGTGATGACCAAAGCCAGTGAACACGACCGCGGTCAGCTTGAGGTAATGGTCGATGATAGGGATGTATGTCTTTGACCGGGGATATCTTGATTACGAACGCTTTGACCGTATGACGGATGATGGCTTTTTCTTTTTGACCAGGCTGAAGAAAAACGCAGTCATTCGGAAGGTTTACGACTTTAAGATCCCTGATGACTCAGCTGTTTTGTCTAATCAAATGGTGTTGATCGGCACGACGCAAAACCGGGCTGAAAATTAATTCCGTCTCCTAAAAGTGATCGATTCAAGAGGCAACTTGCTTTAGTTGCTTACCAACCGATTTTGATTTGGAACCAGACGAAATTTCAGACATGTATAAATCACGCTGGGCCATAATGCTTATATCGGCATTATGGCCCTTATGCCGATATTTTCTTAATGTCGATTTTTACTATAAACCTTATATTTTCCACTATTTTTAATGAAAAATTTCGGCATCATTCTTTATCATGTAGTTGTAAAACATCATGATCAGGAGGAGATTCAATTAGGAACAATCAATAAAACACTACTGTCTGAGATAGGAAAGTACGGAATCTCAAAGGAAAATAAAAGTTTATGAACGAAAGTCAAAGCTAACAAAAGACGATGTGCCTCATCTGCATCCACATCTTTTGAGGAGAACGCGTGCAATGCATCTATACAGCAGGCGTACCCTTAAGGGCTGCATTGTGGAAACCAGCCCATATCTGGATTCGAAAAGTGTACACAAACATCGTGGTGGGATCCTTCAATGGTTTAAGAGTCGTATCAAAATGGTATCCTCGAGGCAACCAACGGCTTAATTCAAGCTGCTAAACGCCAAGCAAGAGGATATCGTTCAACCAAAAACCTAATAACAATGATCTACCTTATTGCAGGTGGGTTAGATTTAAGGGTAACAAAGTTATCAGAGTAGCTCCTTCATTTAACTTACAGACCACCCAGTAGTATCAATTAGTCCTGTCAAGTGCTTTCCTTGACAGGACTAATTGATACTACTACCCTTGTAAGTTGTTAAATGGAGGGGTATCCCACTCAAAACTGCGAGTAGCCGAAAAATAGAAAGGAGAGCCAAAAAGCAAGATGCCGCCTCATTTGTTTAGGTAATTACTTTTTTGGCTCTAAATAGAGGAAAATTATTAAACTGAAAATTTCGACATTATTTATGTAACACTAGTGACTTAATAATAAAAAAATAATTATAAATACAATACAAGGAGTTAAGCTTCTTTTTATCGAAGTAAAGTGTAAGAATTATAAGTTAAATGAAGTAAAACCCTTCACTTTTGGACTATATTGGTGTGATGGATACTATTTATTCCATTACATTACATGAGGAAGATTTCTTTGACTGTCCTGAAAATATTTAGCTGGTCATTTTGATAACTAATTCACAACTTTTTCATGATGAGGAGGGACTTTATGATTGCCCTTTATAAAATAAAGGATCTTTATGAGGACGAAATGAAAGATCTATTTCAAGAGATGGGTTACCGTACAGCTTGTGTATATTCTATTAACAACTTAATGGATATGATGGTGAATCCCATGGTCATTATAACACCCTCTTTTTTTCAAAAAGAATTAAAGGACATACCTAATCCGATTGTTCCTATTTTTATAAATTTTTTTGATATTAAAAGATCGATCGTTGAATTATTTGAATTCGAGGACCGGAATGACTATCTATTTATTACGTCAAATGAGTCGATTGATTGGTTGAGAAAAGAGTACGAGAAGGACAGTAGCAATAATAAGGTACCTCTAACCTTTATAACAAATGACGAAACTATCAGTGTACGATCCGATCAAGCTGTACTAGCCCCAATATGGATGAAAAATGAAATATCAAAAGATCAAATGAACCAGTTCTATTTTATTAAACCATCATTTTCTTCAGTTTTGTCCTCCTTACAGGTAGCAGGGTCACTAGTAAACTTTATTGAAGAAGTATATAGAGAGAGATATCAAGTGAATGCAATTGTTAATTCTACTCACGATGGGGTAATTGCGATTGATTTAAAGGGAACTATAAAAATAGCGAATGAGCATGCAAAAACTTGGTTTTCATTTAAAGGAAGCCAAGTTTATGAATCATTGTCTTATTAACATTGAATTCATTTGCAAGGATTGAATAAAATTGAGTATCACGAAATTCACCTTTAATAAATTCGTTTTTACGTAATGTCCCTTCATATTTCATACCTAATTTTTTCATCACTTTTTGAGAACCAATGTTATCAGTATCGCATCTTCCTTCTATCCGATTAGCCGATAACTCAGCAAAACCATATTCAATGATTTTTTCTAAGGCTTCTGTTATAATTCCTTTCCCCCAATATTGTTCTGATAAAAAGTAACCAATTTCCATACTTTTGTGTTTATTACTCCAATCAATTATTGCAGCAACTCCAATTACTTTTTTAGTTTCTTTTAAGAGTATTCCCCATTCACCAGTTTCACCGTTAACATAACCGTTGATAACATCTTCTAAAAATTGAAGTGTTGTTTCTTTCGTCTTATTGGTTTCCCAGGTCATAGGAGCTGCAACATTTGGATTGGAACAAAATTCATGGACATCATCTAAGTCACCAAAACATAACTTTCTTAAAAATAAACGATCAGTCTCGAACTCAGGAATATTCTTTAGATGATTTTCAAAACTCATATTTTCCTCCATAGAAATTACTCTTTTATCTTTAAATTCGGATTTTTCAAGAAGAACTTCGTTAAATTCATTTACTATCACGGCTCTGGAACAATTTCGAATATGCATCGAATTTCTCCTAAATAAAATTATAACTTGTTATTATTTGTTATTATAAAGAAAAAAGAAAAAGGTGACAATTTTATGAAAAAACTTCTTCTCAGTCTATTTGTATTAGTAAATCTCTTGTTCATCTTAAATTTTCTGGCTGGTGCGCTATTTTCACCAACCAATATTTTATGGGCCGTTCTTTTTGTGCTAGAAGTCGTTGTTTCAGGTGTGTTTTTATCACAAAAGAGCCATCCGCTACTGTCGGTTTCGGTATTAGTTACAGGTGTTGCTTCTTTAGCTCTGTTTTTTTATCTTTATTTCCTATCCAAACTGCTAGGTTGACCCCTATTCGAAAGATGCTGTTTCGCTTACAGATGGTCGATCAATTGATGGGCTTTGGTAAACAGGAGCCGGTGGGTTAATATTCCAAGTAAGATGGCAGTAATCGCAGCGGCGGAGGTGAAGGAGTACATGATTAATATTTGATAACGGACGGCTACAATTGGGTTTGCACCTGCTACAATCATACCGGTCATCATTCCAGGGAGCTGGACGAGGCCGACTGTTTTCATGCCGTCAATGGTTGGAAGCATGGAAGCTTTCACAGTGTTTTGCATCACGCTCGAAACCGCCTGCTTAGAAGTTGCGCCAAGAGCCAGATACACATTTATTTCTTCTCGACGAGTTTCCATTTCTGATTTTAAGCGATTGAAAAAGAGACCGGAGACGACCATTCCATTTCCGATAATCATACCGCTGATCGGTATGATGTACTGAGGAGTAGTTTGGATGATTTTTAACCCGACAAGCAACCCCATCGTTAAAATTTCTGTAGATGTAATAGCAACTGCAATCCTCCAGCTTACCCCTGGAAGGCCTTTCCCTTTTTTTCTTGCGTTTAAGGTTGCGACGGTAATCATAATCGCAAGCATCAGGATAATGAGACTCCAGGATTTCAATTGGAAAATGAACTGGAGAACATATCCGACAGCAATTAATTGCACGGCAGCCCGAATGGTGCCGATCATGATGTCCTTTTCCAGCCCAATCCGTTGCCAAAAGGATAACAATATAGCAAACGCTACGAATATTAATGTAAAAAACAAAGCCGTGGTACTCATAGTGTGAGGACTTCCTCCTTGTCAAAAGCGTCGGCGATGAAATCTTTGGTTACGTTATGGAGTGGGCGTTCAAAAACCTCGATCGTTTTTCCTTGTTCGACGATTTTCCCATCTGCGAATACCCATGTGTATTGTCCGATTTTTTTGGCCTGCTTTAAATTGTGGGTTACCCACAAAATGGTTGTTCCTTGCTGTCGATGCAATTCTTGAATTAATTCTTCGATCCCCTCAGAACTGTGTGGATCAAGGGAGGCAGTGACTTCATCTAAAAGCAGCACCTCAGGCCGGTTAGCCAAAGTGCGTGCTAAAGAAACACGTTGTTTTTGGCCGCCGGAAAGGGAACGGGCTTCCTGTTCTTTTATCGATCGGGGAAGAGCCACTTGATCCAATAGATTGTCCAGTTCCTCCTCTGTTACTGTTTCACGGAAGAGTTTTGGCCCGACGAGTAAATTATCCCGTACAGTTCCAGGCAGCATCGTCGGCATTTGAAACACCATGCCGATTTTTTTGCGCAATTGCAGGACATCCATCTCTAAATAAGGTTTCGCTTTATAAAAGAGTGTGCCTGCATCCGGGTCTGTCATTCTGTTTATTAATGATAAAAACGTGCTTTTTCCGGAACCTGAGGGGCCAATGATCGTGATCAGTTCCCCTTCGATGATACTGGCAGTGATTCCGTTTAAAATTGCCTGTCCATGAAGATTGTTTTTCAATATATTTTCAACAGCTATCAGTTTTTGCATGATTTTTCACCCTAACTCGATAAATGGGATACTAGCTTGATACTGCGGTTCCTTACCTGAATAGTCCCGTTGGACCTAAATTTCCCAATATGTATGAAGTTACTCTTTCCTAGCAGGTATGTCAATTCAAGTACTTTATTTTTCGAAAGGGAAGTTTCGTACCCTCGAAATCGGTTAAAATAGTCCATAACGACAAAAAAACGAAAGTTGGGGTTTAAATGAATCTATTCAATTTATTTCGCCACCCAAAACCATTAGAGAATCTTAGTCCGCAAGACATCTTGGAAAAATGGAACGAGAGTCCAAAACCAGTTATTCTGGACGTTCGAACTCAAATGGAGTACCAATCGGGACATATAGAGGGGGCAAAATCCTTTCCTTGGGGACAAGAAAAGGAGGTAGCCAGCCAGTACTCGGCGGATACCCCGCTTATTCTTATTTGCAAAACTGGCCATCGCAGCCAGGCAGCTGCGAACACTTTATTAAAACTAGGCTTTAAAAAGCTTTCCCACTTAGAGGGCGGTATGGATCGCTGGAAAAAGGAAGGCTTTCCGACAGAGTAATAATTTTAAGAAGCAAAGGGGCGTGGCGTATCTTTTGCTTCTTTTGTTTTATTTTCTCTCGCCTCTATGGTAAATCGATGATGATTCCTGTTTTATCATCGGATCGTTTGAGTCGAGGATATCGGATGCAATCGGGATCTGCCTCTTCTGTGGCGATTAACTCTTTTGTGTAGCTACTAAGGCCCTTTTTATCCATTTGATCGATCATTTGTTCCCAGTTTATTTTTTCCTCCGCAGATTCAGTTGGGGAAAATAATCCATCGCTGATTAAATAGAGTTTGCTTAAGCAAGCGCGGTTGAAGACGCCTGCTTCGAGAAAATCGGCAAATGGAGGCTCTCCATTTAAGACTGAATAACCTGACAATGTATTTGCTTTTGTTCGATTTGCCCGCAATGTCGGCAGCAAGTGGTCCCTCGAAGTTTTTCCTTGTTTCCGTAGGTCCATCGCTTTTTTCAGGGTCATTCCATCGAGATGAGCTACTTGGGAATGGGTCATTACCCTGATTGTATTGTCTTCGTATTTTGCGAATAGCATACAATCTCCAGCTTGTATGTACTCAATATTGGTTTCGTTTATTCGAACAATGATAAAAGCGGCACACCAAAGATCCGCTTTTTGGCTAACATCGACCCCTGCTTCTACCATGGCGCTTCGAAGTGCTTGATTCGCTTCTAAGACAATGTCTCGCAAGCTTTGCGTTTTTGAGGCTTGTTGAAAAAAGGTAGCCAAAAGCTGGGAAGCGATATAGCCCCCTGTTTCCCCTTTCGTATTTTGGTAGGGTGAAACAGAAGTTGCCCCATCTACGACTCCATAAATTTGCGCTTTTTCATTGAGGATGAAAGCATCCTCATTGATCAAAGAGCTACCTCGTTCCGAACATACTTGAACCTTTCCCATTTAGCCTGCTCCTCTCGTTTCCAATCTGAAAACTTCTCCTGTTGTGCTTTATTCTAATATTAAAAAGATAAATAAAGTGTAAATTCTACCTAAACAATTTGTAAATAGCCCATTTTTTAAAAAAAATTATGTTTTAATAATCTAGTCAATTAGAAGGGAGGCCTAGTATGAGTCAGATTGATCTGATCAATATCGCTAAATCATATGATAAACAAAAGGACGTGCTCAACGGAATTGATTTGTCCATAGAAGAGGGAGAGTTTTTTGTACTCGTTGGACCTTCCGGTTCCGGAAAAAGTACGTTGCTTAGAATGATAGCAGGACTGGAGGAAATTTCCGGCGGGGTTTTGAAAATAAATGGTCAAACGGTGAACCATCTCCCACCAAAGGACCGGAATTTATCAATGGTTTTTCAAAATTATGCCTTATATCCACATTTATCAGTAAAAGAGAATATTCTATTTGGCTTAAAAGGCCGAAAAGTAGAGAAACAAGAACAGATGCGAAGACTTCATGACGCGGTAGAAATGTTGGGGCTTCAAGATTTGCTGAAACGGAAACCGAGGGAACTTTCGGGAGGCCAACGACAGCGGGTCGCACTTGGACGTGCTGTTGTAAGTCATGCACCACTCTGTTTAATGGACGAACCTCTTTCCAATTTAGATGCAAAACTTCGCGCCAATATGCGGGTTGAAATTCGCCGGCTGCAAAAAAAGTTAGGGCTGACGATGGTTTATGTAACGCATGACCAGGTTGAAGCGATGACGATGGGAGACCGAATCATGGTCTTAAACGATGGAAAGATCCAGCAAATTGGAAAGCCTATTACGCTTTATAATGAGCCGGAAAACTTGTTCGTCGCCTCTTTTATCGGATCGCCAAAAATTAATTTAGGGAATGCTGTTTTTTCAGAAAATGCGAAACACCTCATCATTGAAGACGAACTGCATATTCCAGTGGACCCAGCTGTTTTCCACCATATTCCGAAGGACCGGAAATTAACAGTGGGCATTCGTGCAGAACATTTGGAGCCTTGCTTAGCGAAAAAAGAAAATATGTATAAGCTGGAAGCAGTGAATGTGGAGCAGTTAGGAAATGAAACGCTGATTGCGTTTGAAGTAGGTTCAGAATTGTGGACGGCAAAATGGCCGGGGCAGTGGCAGATCGAATTCGGGCAGAAAGTACTTGTGCAAATGAAGCCGGAAAACTTGTTATTCTTTGATGCAGATTCAGGGGAATTGATCAAATCGGCAGAACTAGAAACAAGCCAAGGGGCTGTAACCGTATGAGTATGATCGCCCCCACTATCGAAACGAATGAAGAAGCATATCTCAGCCAAGTAGAACGAGTAAAACGGAAAAGCCGGCTGAAAAGTTTTTTCAAAGGCATGTTGTTCTTACTTCCTTCGATTATATTATTTAGTGTTTTCGTGTTCTATCCCATGTTTCAGACCATTTACTTAAGCTTCTTTCTGACCAATGCACAAGGGGCAACCACTGTTTTTGTTGGGTGGGAGAATTACAAAGCACTGTTTGTCGATCCGATTTTTTTAAAAAGTGTTAAAAACACCTTTTTATTTGTGTTTCTTACGGTTCCGCCAACGGTTATCATTAGTTTTGCTTTAGCTGTGATTGCCAATGAAAAATTAAAAGGGATTGGCTTTTTCCGAACGATTTTTTCTTCGACGATGGGAGTATCAGTTGCGGCCGCTTCCGTATTTTGGCTGTATTTATTCCATCCGACGATGGGACTTTTGAATAAAATCCTTGAAGCATTTGGGGCAGGGGGGATTGAGTGGCTGACGGATCCAAAGTGGGCGCTTCTCGCTGTGTCGATCACGACGATATGGATGAACATTGGCTTTACTTTTTTGATCTTGCTGGGCGGAATGCAATCGATCGATTCGTCTCTCTATGAAAGTGCAGATATTGAAGGCTCCGGCTATTTTTACAAGCTTCGTAGAATTACGATCCCGATGCTTTCGCCAACCTTCTTCTTTGTGATTACCGTCTCGATCATCCATTCGTTTCAAACGTTTGGCCAGATTGATATTTTAACAAAAGGCGGTCCAGCCAATGAGACAAATTTAATCGTCTATTCGATTTATCGGGAAGCTTTCGTGAACTATCAGTTTGGATCTGCCAGTGCGCAGGCCGTCGTGTTATTCATCCTGATTTTACTGATGACTGCCCTTCAATTTAAGTTGGGCGAAAGGAAGGTGCATTATCAGTGATGCTCTCAACAGGAAAGAAACTGATTTTTTATGTACTGTTGATCATTTCGGCCCTCCTGCTTGCAGGTCCCGCGCTCATGGCAATCGTGATGAGTTTTATGACCAACCAGGATATTTTGACCGGAAGCCTTCCGACGACGTTTACGTTTGATAATTATATAGCGGCGTTTGAGCGCTTGCCATTCCTTCACTTTCTTTTTAACAGCTTGATCGTATCGATGCTCATTACGCTTGGACAGCTTACTTTATCAGCATTGGCGGCCTATGCGTTTGTGTTTTTGGAATTTAAAGGAAGGGATTTCCTCTTCTTTCTTTTTATCGCGACGATGATGGTTCCTTTTGAAGCGTCGGTTATTCCAAACTTTCACACGATCCGAAATTTAGGCTGGATTGATTCTTATGCAGGATTGACTGTTCCGTTTTTCGCGACAACTTTTGGAACCTTCTTATTGCGGCAAAATTTCAAACAAATCCCAAAGGAATTGCGTGAAGCAAGCCTGATTGCTGGAATGGGCGATTTTCGCTTCTTTTTATCAGTCGTCTTGCCAGTTTCCAGAACAAGTTTGGTAACACTTGGAATTTATGGCTTTTTAACTTCCTGGAATATGTATTTATGGCCGCTTTTAGCATCGACGAATGAAACGGTTCGTACGATTCAAATCGGTTTGAAGCAATTGCAAACCCAGGAACAATTGAACCAATGGGGTGTCATGATGGCGGGTGCCGTCATCGTCATTATCCCGACCTTACTGCTGCTGTTCCTTGGTCAAAAGAAGTTGCAAAAAGGATTAACGGAAGGTGCAGTCAAATAACGGTTTTCCACATTCAACCATAAAAGGAGAAGAAAAAAATGAAGAAAATGATGTTGCTTGTTACAATAGGGATTCTTTTGCTGCTATCGGCCTGTTCCAGCGGGAGTAACACATCCCAAGCCAGTACTAAAGACACAACAGGTGAAAAACAAGTTGTCACCTTTTGGCATTCGATGAGTGGTGCGGGTCAGGAGACGTTAGACAGCATCGTCGATGACTTCAATAATTCTCAAGATAAAATTCAGGTAAAGGCTGAATTCCAGGGAACTTATGATGAAGCGCTGACGAAATTCAATGCGGTTGCGGGTACCGATAGCTCGCCAACGATGATGCAAACTTTTGAAATCGGAACAAAGTCAATGATTAACAGTGGAAACATTCTTCCGATTCAGCAATTTGTGGACAAAGATCAATATGACATGAGCAGCTTGGAAGAAAATATCACCAAATACTATTCGTTGGATGGAAAGTTTTATTCCATGCCATTTAACTCTTCTACGCCAGTTATGTACTATAACAAAGATGCCTTTAAAGCAGCTGGCCTGAACGTGGATCAAGCACCTGCGACGTATGAAGAAGTGGAAAAAGCAGCAAAAGCGATCACAGAGTCAAATCCAAAAATGAAAGGTTTTGCACTACAGGCTTACGGTTGGTTATGGGAACAGCTTCTTGCAAACCAAGGTGCCTTATTGTTAAACAAGGATAATGGCCGTACTGGAACGCCAACCAGCATTGGCTGGAGTGAAGAAGAAGGAAAGTCGATTTTCAACTGGGTAAAAAATATGGTGGATGATGGTACTTTCGCAAATTATGGTACAAATGGCGATAACATGGTCGCTGGTTTCTTGGCAGGGGATGTTTCCATGTTCCTCCAATCTTCAGCTAGCGCCAGAGACATCATCGATAATGCTCCATTCGAAGTTGGAATTGCTTTCCTTCCGCATCCTGAGAACAAAGAGCGCCAAGGTGTTGTTATCGGTGGTGCAAGCTTATGGATGATGGATGGCAAACCAGAAGCAGAATCTCAGGCTGCTTGGGAATTCATGAAATACCTTCAAAAACCTGAAGTTCAAGCGAAATGGCATGTCGGAACAGGTTATTTTGCGATCAACCCTGCTGCCTATGAAGAAAAGCTCGTCAAAGATGCTTGGGCAGAGAAACCGCAATTAAAAGTAACAGTAGATCAATTGCAATCAACAAAACCATCCTATGCCACTCAAGGTGCATTAATGGACATGCTTCCTGAAGGCCGTAAAATTATTGAGTCAGCACTTGAAACGGTATATAATGGTGAAAACGTAGATAGCACCTATAAAACAGCTGTACAGCAGTTTAACGATGCTATCCAACAGGCGAACAAAGCAAGAGGAAACTAACCGATCATTGGAAAAAGGAAAAGGTGTGGGCAGCCATGCTTTTTCTTTTTTATCATAAAAGGAAAAGGTGATCACATGACGAAGATTTATGGCCATCGCGGAGCAAAAGGCAGCTACCCTGAAAATACCTTGCTTAGTTTTAAAAAAGCAATCGACCAAGGTGTGGAAGGAATCGAATTAGATGTCCACTTGACACTAGATGGAGAAGTGGTCGTCATCCATGATGAAACACTAGACCGGACGACAAATGGAACAGGCTGGATTAAAGATCAGACATTATCCGAAATAAAACAAGTTAGTGCGGGAAGTCGGTTTGTTCTATTACCAGACTACGAGGAAGAGTGGGATTCGGAAACGGTGCCTACTTTGCAGGAAGTACTGGAGTTAATGGCCCCCTATCCTACGGAGCTAAATATTGAGTTAAAAACGTATGCGGTGGTTTATGAGGGCATAGAAGAAAAAGTGCATTCGATCGTGAAAAAGTATGGCAACAATCGAAAAGTTGTGTATTCTTCCTTCCATTTGCCGTCGTTAATGCGAATGAAAAAAGTAGCTCCCGACGCGAATATTGCCTGGTTAGTCAATAATAAAATTTCTTTTCCAATCGATCATATGAACATGCTGGACCTCGAGGCTTTGCATGTTCATAAAAAAATGGTATTGCCCCCTCCTGAGGAGTATCAAATCGGTGCAAGGGAATTATATGATAAAATACGCGTTTGGACGGTAAACGATCCAGCGGAAATTGGCCAACTGTTAGACGTACAAGTCCAAGCGATTATTACCGATTTTCCCGAAAGAGCGATTGCGATAAGAAATAAGCGTTAACACTTAACAAACACGAAGGATGTTTATCATGAAGAACCTAATGCTAGCTGGTCTTGCTTGTCTTGTTTTTTTGATACCGATAGCGGTTCCCTGGGCGATTCATGCATTGGCGTCAAGGCAAAACAATGTTAACCAAGCCCCGATTATTGTAACTGTTTCGGTAATTGCCCATCGCGGTGCGTCCGCGTATGGGCCGGAACATACATTGCCAGCCTATAAACAGGCCATTCAAATGAAAGCAGATTATGTAGAGATCGACTTGCAAATGACAAAGGACGGCCAATTAATCGCGATGCACGATGAAACACTCGCTAGAACTACGAACGTTAAACAAATATATCCACATCGCGCTCCATGGCGAGTAAAAGATTTTACTTTAAAAGAAATCCAGCGTTTAGATGCTGGCGCTTGGTTCAATCAGGCAAACCCGAAGCTAGCTCAAAAAGACTACCTAGGTCAGCCAGTACCAACATTAGACGAAGCGATTAAATTTGTAAAACAGCAGGCTGACGGGAAAGTAAGCCTTTATATAGAAACAAAAGCTCCAAATATCTATCCTGGAATGGAAGAAAAATTGATCAATATTTTAAAAAGCAACGAAATCCTCGACGATCCCAACCTCATTATCGAATCATTCAGTGAGGACAGCCTGCGCAAGCTAAAATCAATCGTACCACAAGTCAAGCTTATTCAACTCTACACAGCAAAAATGCTAAAAGGCAAAGATCCATCCCAAGAATTCAAGCGAATCTCCGATTATGCCTATGGAATCGGACCAAGCAAAGAGCTGGTAACACCCCAATTCATCCAAAATGCCCATCAGAACAAGCTCGTCGTTCACCCATGGACCATCAATACCCAAAAAGAAATGACAACCCTCCTCTCCCAAGGAGTCGACGGCCAATTCACAAACACTCCAGATAAGTTAGTTGGATTAATTAAGTGAAGTTCGGACAGGTTTAGCAGGAAAAGAGGAAAAGTAGTCCGAACTGGGGCGAAGTTCGGACAGGTTTCGGCGAAAAAGAGGAAAAGTAGTCCGAACTAGAGCCAAGTTCGGACAGGTTTAGCAGGAAAAGGGGAAAAGTAGTCCGAACTAGGGCGAACTTCGGACAGGTTTTGAAGGAAAAGAGGAAATGCCAGCAATTTGAATTTTTCACCATCTATATATTAGAACAAAGAGTAATCTTTTGACACCAGCCTCTTCTCATGCTAGTATTTTTATTAAATTTAAAAAATTTTTAATATTTGTTTACAGTTTTCTGTTTTTTTATCGAGAACTGTATCTCTGTTTGCTTCAGGTGCTGAGCAGCTTTGCTGTTTAGTTAAAAGGGAAGACCGGTGAGAAGCCGGCGCGGTCCCGCCACTGTATTGGGGAGCGACTTATCGTTAAGCCACTGTTTCGCTAGAAATGGGAAGGGATAAGGAGCGGTGAACCAGAGCCAGGAGACCTGCCTGTTGTACGCACTTTACTCTACGGGTGTATAGAGCAAGTGAAATACGCAGAGTTGAGAGGGATTCTCTCTCAGCTTTAATTAACGATGCGCATTGATCTCTCTTTTCCCCAAAAAAGAGGGATTTTTTTCGTTGTTTCACCTATTTTTTTAAAACAAAACGAGGAGTGTTTCACATTGAAAAACGTAATTAGTACAAATTTAGGTTACCCGCGGATCGGGGAGCATCGTGAATGGAAAAAGGCGCTTGAACACTTTTGGTCGGGCAAGATGGAAAAAGAAACTTTTTTGCTGCAAATGCAAGAGTTTCGTTTGGATCATCTTAAAAAGCAGTTGGATCAAGGGATTGATCTAATTCCTGTTGGCGACTTTAGCATGTATGATCATGTGCTCGATACCGCAATGATGTTTGGCCTTGTACCAGAACGGTTTGAATACAAAGGAGGCAAAGTGCCACTCGAAACCTATTTTGACATTGCCCGAGGAAATCGTTCTGCAGTTGCATCAGAAATGACTAAATGGTTTAACACCAATTACCATTATATCGTCCCTGAGTTAAATCAACGAAATCCAGCATTTGTGGAAAATCGTCCGCTTCATTTTTATCAAGAAGCAAAACAAAAACTCGGGATCAATGGGAAACCCGTTATTCTCGGTCCGGTGACGTTCGTAAAACTGGCCAAAGGGTACGATCAACAAGAATTAAAGGATATGGTGGAGCTTTTTACCCCTCTGTATGCCCAGATGCTAGGTGAATTAGAAGCGGCTGGAGTGGAGTGGGTTCAAATCGATGAACCGATATTGTGCACTACCCTATCTGCCGAAGAAATTCATTTGTTGAAAGAAACATACGAGACACTAACCAAAGCGGCTCCAAAAATAAAAATGATTTTACAGACGTATTTTGACCATCTTGATTATTTTGAAGAAATTACAAGTCTTCCTGTGCACGGAATTGGCTTAGATTTTGTCCATGATGATGGGCAAAACTTGAAAGCATTAAATACGTTCGGCTTCCCTCAGGACAAAATGCTTGCAGCAGGTGTGATTGATGGGCGAAATGTGTGGCGAGCAAATATAGAAGAACGAATCACCCTTCTTGAAAAAATTGCTGCAGCAGCAAAGTGTGAACAGTTGATGATTCAGCCAGCTTCAAGCCTCTTGCATGTACCAATAACTGTGAATAATGAAACTGAATTAACGCCCACTCTCAAAAATGCCCTTTCGTTTGCAGATGAAAAACTGCAGGAAGTTGCTCTTCTTTCAAAAGGAGTAAAAGAGGGAAAAGCAGCAATTGAGAAAGATATCAAAGCCAGTAAAGCTGCAATTGAGACGTTGAATGGTTCTCCTGAACGAAACAATACAAAAGTCCAGCTTGCTACTGCCAATCTAGAAGCAATGAACGCCGAGCGCCAAGCTCCTTTTGAAAGCCGCAGCAAACTGCAGGAGTCCGCTTTTCAGTTGCCCATTTTGCCGACAACCACCATTGGCAGCTTCCCGCAGACACAGGAAATCAGAAAGCAACGGTTAAAATGGCGTAAAAAAGAGCTGACCACGGAACAATATGAAGATTTTATCAAAGCTGAAATCAAAAAGTGGATTGAAATTCAAGAAAAGTTAGGACTGGATGTTTTTGTCCATGGAGAATTTGAACGTACCGACATGGTCGAATATTTTGGCGAGAAATTAGGCGGCTTTCAATTTACGAAATTTGGCTGGGTGCAGTCATATGGTTCCAGATGCGTCAAACCACCGCTCATTTTTGGGGATGTAGCATTTTTGGCTCCGATGACGCTGAAAGAGTCCGTTTATGCCCAATCGTTAACTTCGAAGCCTGTAAAAGGCATGTTGACAGGTCCGATCACCATCCTGAACTGGTCCTTTGTACGCGATGATCTTTCCCGGTTTACCGTTGCTAACCAGATCGCGCTTGCATTAAGAGAAGAAATTAACATTCTCGAAAAGAATGGAATCCAGATGATTCAAGTAGACGAACCGGCGCTTCGCGAGGGCTTGCCATTAAAAAAAGAAAAATGGGACAACTACTTAAATGCAGCTGTTCACGCCTTTAAGCTGGCAGTCTCCACAGTAAAAAATGAAACCCAGATCCACACTCATATGTGCTATTCCGATTTTGAGGAAATAATGGATGCCATCAACGCTTTAGATGCTGATGTAATTTCAATCGAAACGTCGCGAAGCCATGGAGAGCTTATCCAATCGTTCGAAGATACCACCTATGAAAAGGGAATTGGGCTCGGTGTTTATGATATTCATAGTAAACGAGTACCAACTATTGAGGAAATGTCCACCAACATTTCACGCGCCCTGAAAGTCCTCGATCCAAAACGATTCTGGATCAATCCAGACTGCGGGCTGAAAACAAGAGGAACCGAAGAAACCATCGAAGCACTTAAAATCATGATCGAAGCAGCAAAGGAAACGAGAGAGACAGTTGGGTATCCCGTCAAAGAAACAAATGCTTTTGTGAATGCAAAAGAGTAATCAATTTAGATGATGGTATGCAAGTGGGACTCTATCTTAAAACTTTTTTTGAATACTATACAATTCGTATACAGTCGATTCTGTTCCATGTTAGCTGGAAGCGCACTTCTACTATCTCAATCTGAAGTCATCTACTAACAAATAAGATGTAATTCTATTAAAAATTGATCGTCTCTCTATTTATAGAGATCGGTCTTTTTTTATGTTATCCACAATACCTTTTTTCAATAAATAAATTCCTCTCAAATAAATTTCCCTCCCCCCATTCATTTGTGTATTTGTACACGAAAATGTGTACAGTTATAACCTTTGTGTATCTATGCGAACTTACCTGAATACTATTGGAAACGTTTACAGTTATTTATATAATCTAAACATGATCGATCAAACAAAATATAAATAAGGAGGAAGCTAAAGTGAAAGGGTTTATGCAGAAACTAGGAAAATCGCTGATGATGCCAATATCTATTATAGCTGCAGCGGGTATCTTTTTAGGGTTGGCCGCGGTACTTCAAAACCCAAATATTGTCGGTGAAAGTTTTGTTCAAATCGAGACTGTTCAACAATTTCTGGGATTTGTTAGAAAGTTAGTTGGAACTTTATTTGGAAATTTACCGATCCTCTTTGCTGTATCTGTAGCCATCGGTTTAGCGAAGGATGAGAAAGCAACAGCTGCATTTGGAGCAATAATTGGATTTCTTTTATTTCATGTCACAATCAGTTATGTGCTAGGTATTCAAGGAATTACACCAGATTCCACATCAATTGATGCTCTTAAAGAGAATGGGTTGAATGAACTTGAAGCAACCACAATTGCATCTCAATATGAATTAGTCCTTGGAATATTTAGTTTCCGTATGAATGTATTTGGTGGAATTATTGTCGGTATGTGGACGGCATTTATGCACAATCGTTTTTACCAAATCGAGCTTCCTATGGCAATCAGCTTCTTTGGTGGAAAACGATTTATTCCGATTATTGTCACAGTAACAATTCCCATACTTGCTTTAGGGATGTTTTTCATCTGGCCATTCTTTAATGATGCAATTGTTTGGGTAGGTGGAGTCATAGCTAGCTCTGGAGCAGTCGGTTCATTTTTATTTGGGTCATTCGAGCGCCTGCTTGTACCAACTGGCTTGCATCATATCCTTAACCAACTAGTTCGTTTCACACCTGTCGGTGGCGTAACAGATATTAATGGGGAACAGACTGTTGGTGCGTTAAATATTTTTAATACACTGCTAGCTCAGGGTACCTTTGATTGGAATGTTATGCAGGAAGCTACACGTTTTCTAGCGCAAGGAAAAATTCCTTTTATGGTATTTGGTCTTCCGGCTGCTACCTTGGCAATGTATAAAGCAGCCAAGCCAAGTCAGAAGAAGCATGTTAAAGGTTTATTATATGCGGCAGCACTTGCTAGTTTCACAACTGGAATTACAGAACCAATAGAATTTGCTTTCTTATTTGTATCACCATTATTATTCTTCTTCCATGCTTTTATGGCAGGTATGTCATTCTTTTTAATGGACATTTTGAATGTAGCGATCGGTAACGTTCAAGGCGGGATAATTGACCTAGCCGTTTTTGGAGTACTTCAAGGAACATCAACGAATTGGATTGCAACAATTATTGTAGGAGCTGTTTATGCAATTTCTTACTACTTTGTTTTTAAATGGGTAATTGAGCGTTTTGATGTGAAAACCCCAGGTCGCGAAGAAGATTCGAATTTATCTCCTGATGCTTATAAAGAAACGGTCGCATCAACCACTTCCGATAAAGGTGATGCAATCGTAGCAGCACTAGGTGGATCAGAAAATATTAAAGAAGTAGAGAATTGCTTCACCCGCTTACGACTTGTACTAGGATCAATCGACAAAATTGATGAAGCAGCAATAAAAGCAACAGGAGCTGCAGGAATTGTAAAAATAAATGAAAATAATCTTCAGGTCGTTTATGGGCCGCAAGTCGAAAAAATAGCTTTAGAAGTAAAAAGGAGTTGGACTAAATGAAACAACATAACATAGTACTAGTAGGTGGAGGTTCAACATGGACACCGGGAATTTTAAAAGCACTCACAAAACATTTACATGAATTTCCGTTAAAACGTGTTGTACTATATGATGTTGACGAAGAACGTCAGGAAGTAATAGGAGAGTTTGCCAAGATTTTATTCGCTGAAGAAGCGCCAGAAGTAGAATTTACTTATACCACAAACAAAATTGAAGCATACAGCGATATGGATTTTGTCTTCTGTCAAATGCGTACAGGTGGATATCCAATGCGTGAAAAGGATGAAAAAATCCCGCTCGGTTTTGGAGTAATTGGGCAAGAAACATGTGGAGCTGGTGGTTTCGCATATGGAATGCGATCTATTCGGGATATGATTGAAATGGTCAATGATGTAAGACATTATAGTGCCGATGCTTGGATTTTAAACTACACTAACCCGGCTGCTATTGTCGCACTAGCACTAGATAGAGTGTTTCCAGATGACAAAAAAATTCTAAATATTTGTGACCAGCCAGTTAACTTACTCCGCTCTTATGGTCGCCTAATAAATTATGATTACAATAAGTTTGAACCAACATATTTCGGGCTTAACCATTTTGGATGGTTCACACATATTTTTGATGAAAATGGAAATGACCTTGCGCCAAAAATAAAAGAGATGATTTTACAGGGTGGATTCCGCCCAGTTGATGCGGAACAACGTGATCAATCATGGTTAGATACGTACGCATTAGTCGAAGATATGGTAAGAGATTTTCCGGAATATCTACCGAACACATACCTGCAATACTATTTATATCCACAGTATAAAGCGGCAAAGTTGGATAGTCATCATACTCGCGCAAACGAAGTGATGGAAGGTCGTGAAAAGAAAGTTTTTGAAGAATGTCGAGATATTGTTTTAAAAGGAACAGCTAAAAAATCTCAAGTTGTTCATAACGATGCACATGGTGATATGATTGTAGAGGTAGCAGCATCTATATCAAATAACTTACGGCGCACCTATATTGTTATTGTTCCAAATAACGGGATTGTCTCTAATCTGTCGAATGATGTAATGATAGAGGTAGCGGCATCATTAGGTATTAATGGACCTGCACCTTATGCAGTAGGAGAAATAGAATCGTTCTATAAAGGACTAATTGAAGGTCAGCATGCATATGAAAAGTTGACGGTCGAAGCATATCTTGAAGGATCATACACCAAGGCTCTTCAAGCTTTGACGTTAAATCGTACAATTGTGGATGCCAAAAAGGCAAGACTTGTTCTAGATGCTCTAATTGAAGCTAATAAAGAATATTGGCCAGAGTTAAAATAATGTAAACAGATTGTCTCTAAAAAATCATTACAAGGAGCGGGATCCTATGGATCTCGCTTTGTTTTAATTAGTCAGTGATTAGTACTCCCAAACAATCCTTCCGTACTATGATTTGCGGATCAAAGGAAAGGTGGATTACAAATAATCAATTCGAGGAAAAGTTAATGAAGGATTACCAAGAATTGCGTCTAAAGTACCTGCCATAAATTTTTCAGGAAGTATTGAAAAAGGAATAAAGTCTCTTGTTTCCAATGGTATAAAAGCTATTATGGCAATTTTTTTCGTGTGATGAGTTTAGAAAAAAACAATGGAAAATGAATGGTTTTTCCGCTAGATATTCCTATAAATGATACTTTTTAACATACTCATTTAAAATATAATTCGTTAAATAATGAAAGCTGAGACGTTCAGAAATATCAATCCCATCAATATACGTTTCTGATGTCATTCCATAAAATTGATAATCGGTTAGTTTTGATAGTGGGTTGTTTGAAAATCCAGTAATACTAACTGTTGTAGCTCCAGCGGCTCTAGCGATAGTAGTCGCGTGGAGTGGGGTATCTGTAGATCCGCTTACGCTTATAGTAAAAGTTAAGTCATTCGGTCCTACTAATTTTGCGCTATGCTTCATTATATGTGGATCAACAAAGGTGTGACTCATTTTCCCAACAATTCGAAGTCGATGGTGAAGACTTTCCGCAGCAAATCTTGATAATCCTACGGCAAAGAAAAGAATCTGATCGGCACTTTCAATTTTATCGATTACCTTTTGTAAAATATCTTCATTAATTAGTTGTTTTGTTTTAATAATTTGTTCATCAAGAGATGTCATATTCATAATAGTACTTTGCTGGGACAATGCATGACGGTACGCATCTTTGAATTCAGTAAAACCCGAGAACCCAAGTTTTTTACATAATCGAATAACCGAGTTTGGAACAGTATAATTAGCCTCCGAAATTTTGCGGACAGTAAGTGAATTTAGTTCATGTTTATGCTCAAAAATGAAAGTCAATAAGTCTTCTTCATTCTGACTTAAACGATTTCGATTCAATTTTACACTTTCAAAAAATTGCATAACCAATCACCTTAGTAACTATAGTAGTTTACGTTATGATACTCGATCTATACATATACTATACTATACTATACTATACACTTCGTTTACAGTTGATTTCTGTTTCACGTTAGATGGTAACTAGAAGCTCAGTGGAAGCATTGGGACCCACCTTCCCTTTTTTGTTGAATTTCCAAGGTGATGAGGGATTTCTAGGTTTTTTACGTAAGCAAAAAAACCCACCGGGCAAACCGCCCGGTGGGTTTTTAAAGATCGTCTATAACGATATAGGTTGCTTTGACTGGGCCGTGGACGCCGACGACGAGGTTGAGTTCGATATCGGCTGAGTTGCTTGGGCCGGTGATGAAGTTGACGCATGAGGCGACTTGTTTGCCTGAGTGATGCAGTTCTCGCAGTTTGCGGGCTGCCTGGGTGATTCTCGGTACGATGGTGCTCTTTGGGACTAGCGCAATATAGGTTGCTGGCAGGAAGCTGACTGTCCGCCCTTTGTCTTTATCAGAAAAGAGGACGACAGTGCCGGATTCGGCAAGGGTCATTTCGCTGATGGTGATCCCGACATTTACTTTTTCCGCTTGGCGGATGTTTTCTGCTCCTTTTGTGTGATCCCACTCGTATACTTCCAGCTTTTGTGAAGGCCATTCCTTTTTCATGAGTGGTTCGAGTCCCCATTTGGAAAAACGTTCGTCTTTCCAAGTGACGATAGGACCGCCTCCGTAGTTTGCCACCACTTCATGAAGCGTTTCTGGAAGTTTTTTTGCATCAGTGATAACAAGGCTTGTATGGATTGTGAGGCATTGGGTTTTCAGGATGTCAACCAGTTCATCTGGAGTTGCGTCTTGTAAAACCTGGTCCTGGGGGCGGTGCTTCCACTCAGGAACGGTGACGCCGCTCGATAAACGGCTTCTTCCAAGGGAACTGGCAATTTGGCTTAAAAATGTTTCCCTGTTATGGATGGTGCCTGTCATGATTCTTTGCCTCCTTTTTCCCGGTTTTTGAACCAGTCTCTGAATCTTTCTTTATTAGGCGCAGGGAATTCTCTGATTTCGGTCCATGCTTTCAGTGGGCCTGGCCCCTTCGAGATTCTGTCACCGACTGTAAAAGGGTTCATGGCTGCGGGAGCTATTTTTGTACCGAGTTTATACAGCATTGGCGATGCAGCACCGAGTCCGTATGCTTTCATGACAAGTTTTTCGGAGATTGGGGCTTTGCCCTCCTGTTCGACAATGACTTGGCGATGCTTATGCAAAAGCTGATGCAGCGGGATTTTTACCGGGCATACATCGGTACATGCTCCGCAAAGAGTCGAGGCGTACGGCAGCTCCTTGTACTCATCATATCCGCCAAGCAGCGGCGACAAGACCGCGCCGATCGGTCCTGAGTAGATCGATCCGTAAGAATGCCCTCCGACGTGGCGGTATACAGGACAGACATTGATGCATGCAGCACAGCGAATGCACTGCAGGACAGATTGAAATTCGCCGCCTAAAATTTTGGAGCGGCCATTATCGACGATGACGAGATGAAATTCCTCCGGCCCGTCGACATCATGCTCTTCACGAGGACCAGTCAGGACAGTGATATAGCTTGTTAGTTTTTGGCCGACGGCACTTCTTGTCAGCAGGCTCACGAGCACCTCCATCTCTTCGAAGGTCGGCACAAGGCGCTCCATCCCCATTACTGTGATTTGCGTTTTCGGCAGGGAAGTGACCAAATCGGCGTTCCCTTCATTCGTGACCAGACTGAAGGAGCCAGTTTCTGCAACCGCGAAATTGCAGCCTGTGATGCCGATGTCGGCGGTCAAGTATTCCTGGCGCAGCATTTCGCGTGCGTGCCATGCAAGTTCTTCCGGCTTCTCGGTCTTTTGATAACCAAGCTTTTTGGTAAAAACGTCCCTGATCTGCTCCTTGTTTTTATGCAAAGCAGGAACAACAATATGCGAAGGCGGATCATGGTCATCCACCTGGAGGATGTATTCGCCTAGATCGGTTTCGACAACCGAGCAGCCCGCCTCTTCCAGCGTCTTATTAAGGCTGATTTCCTCCGTCACCATGGACTTTGCCTTCACGACTTTTTTCGCATTTTTTTTGGTGACAACGCCTTTAATATAGTCATTTGCCTGTTCAGCCGTTTGCGCAAAGAAAACATGCCCTCCGCGTTTCGCGACATTTTCACTGAGCTGCTCCAGGTAATAATCGAGGTTTGCAAGAACATGCTGCCTGATTTCCTCCCCATGACTACGCCACTCTTCCCAGTTTCCTAGTTCTTCAGTAGCCGTCTGCCTGCGCACCCCCATGCTGTTTTGGGCACCGGCAACGGCACCGCGCATGAAGGAATCGTTAATGCCATGTTCCACACGTTCTTTGAAATGATCCGTCCCAATTTTCATTGCCATGAGAAATCCCCTCCTTGTAATTAACGGCTGTTCAATACTTCCGCGATATGCAGCACTTTGATCGGTTTTCCCAGTCTCTCGATTCTGCCGCCGATATTCATCAGACAGGCAGCATCGGCTCCGATTAAATACTCTGCACCTGTTTCTTCCACATGCTGGACTTTTTCATCGACCATCTGCTCTGAAATTTGCGCCATTTTTACCGCAAAGGTACCACCGAAACCGCAGCACTGTTCCTTGCCAGGAAGCTCAGTGAATTCCAGCCCTTTTACATTGCTTAATAGAATCATAGGCGCTTTTTTTACCCCAAGAAGCCTGGTCATATGGCAGGAGGTATGGTAGGTAACCTTCCCTTCAAAACGAGCGCCGACATCCTCTATTTTTAAAACATCTACAATGAACTGAGTAAGCTCATAGGATTTCTCGGCAAGCTTTTTCGCTTTCGGCTCCCAAACAGGATCCCCCTTAAAAAGATGGGGATATTCGCGGAACATTGTGATGCACGAGCCTGAAGGCGACACTACATATTCCGCATTTAGAAAAGTATCAATCATCGATTTCATCGCCACTTTGGCTTCCTTCACGTAACCACTGTTGTACGCCGGTTGTCCGCAGCAAACCTGCGATTCTGGAAAATCAACCTCGCATCCGAGCCGTTCGAGCAGCTCCACTGTCGCTTTTCCCGCGCTGCTTTGGAACAGATCAACTAAACAAGTTGCAAAAAGAGTTACCTTCATTGTTCAACCTCTTTCCTAGACGAGTGATAGACGCATTGATCAGCAGGTCATCTGATGACCTAAAATCTACGTCCCCTTATTAAATTTAATACTACTATAAATCTATATTTTTATGAAAGGGGTTTCAGTAATTTTTTTCAAAAAATAAAAAAATGCCTCACCAGAACGGTGGGGCACTAATGTTAAAGGGAATTTGTTTTCGATTGCCTGATGTATTTATAAAGTATGTCCTCGACATTTTCAATATGGGCGAGCATTAAATGTCTGGCAGCTTCTGGGTCCTGTGCTTTTATGGCCTCGTAGATTGCGTAGTGCTCATCATGTAAACGGTCCGTAGTTGTTTGTTTGGAATAAAGCCACAGCCGGCGGGTTTCCTTCATCGTTTCGCCCATCAAGCCGGAAACATGATTCATCAGGCTGATCAATAAGGGATTTTGCGAGCTTTCCGCAATTGCGAGGTGGAACTCCAAATCCGCTTTTTCGCCAAGCTCTTCATCTCCGTTTGCCATTCTCATTTCTTCCAGCGCAGCTTCCATCGCTTGCAGCTGGATGTCGGTTCGCTTTTTTGCAGCGGAAAAGACGGTTCCTGCTTCAAGAATTTTGCGAACTTCCAACAAATGAGCGGTGTCCTCTGGATTCATCAGAATCGCAGTCGATAAAGGGAAGCTGATTTGCTCCGATTCAAATGCCTTAACATAGGTGCCTTCGCCCTGCCTGATTTCAATCAGCCCCATCGCCCTCAAGGCTGTAAGTGCTTCCCTAATGGCAGAACGGCCGACCTGGAAGTTTGCTGCCAGCTGCTGTACGGAATCCAGTTTGTCGCCTGGCTGCAATTGACCTAAGCGAATCATGTTATGGATCGTTTCAGCCACTTCTTCGTATATTTTTTTCGGTTTAATTTTTTTATATTGCAAAATAAAGCCCCCATGTCTGTTCTCTTACCACTCATTATACAATTTTTCGCGGAGAGGGGAAGGTTGTTCGACTTGCAAAACGAAAATCACCAAGGGGCAAAATATATTTTTCGAAATTTACAAAAAAGATATTGAAAACTTTGTAACTTCCACTTTATAATTTAGATGACAGAATGACCTAGTCATCAGATGACCTTATCACATAATGTAAGCGATTACTCGATAAGGGATGACAAGCAGTTGAGGGAACACAAACATTAGTTAGGGGGGAAAGTATGTCTTTCACACAAAACTTCACAGCGGTAGGAGATAATCTTGCATTATCCGCTATCGTCGCACTGATTCCTATTTTGTATTTTTTCTGGGCGCTCGCAGTCAAACGCATGAAGGGGCATGTTGCAGGACTGTCAACTCTTGCCGTCGCTTTAGTCGTGGCAGTGGTTGCCTATAAAATGCCTGCCGGAATGGCATTGATGTCAGCATCACAGGGAGCGGTTTATGGGATTTTGCCAATAGGTTGGATCATTATTACTTCCGTGTTCTTGTATAAGCTGACAGTAAAAACAGGCCAATTTGACATTATCAGAAATTCTGTCCTTTCGATCACAGAAGACCGCCGCTTGCAGGCACTTTTGGTAGCGTTCTCATTTGGTGCCTTCCTTGAAGGTGCTGCCGGCTTTGGCGCTCCAGTAGCCATTTCGGCTGCATTGTTGGTAGGATTGGGATTTAATCCACTGTATGCAGCAGGTCTTTGCTTGATTGCGAATACCGCTCCGGTTGCTTTCGGTGCGATTGGGATTCCGATCATTGCTCTTGAAGGTCCTACTGGGATTCCAGCAATGGAAATCTCAAAAATGGTTGGACGCCAGCTGCCGTTTTTATCCGTATTCATTCCGTTTTATTTAATTGTCATTATGGCTGGATTTAAGCGGGCATTGGAAGTCTTGCCAGCGATTCTTGTATCCGGCGTTTCCTTTGCACTTACTCAATATCTGACTTCAAACTTCGTTGGTCCGGAGCTTCCGGATATTTTATCCGCTCTAGTTTCCTTATTTGCTCTTGCCGTTTTCCTAAAGTTCTGGAAGCCAAAAACCATCTTCAAATTTGCTGCTGAAGAGGAGCTGGCAGCAACAGCCGCAGTAAATATGCGTCCGAAAAAGCAGGAACAGAACACGGGAGCACAGGTTTTTAAGGCATGGTCTCCCTTCCTAGTATTGACAGCAGTTATTTCTGTTTGGGGTATCCCGGCAATCAAGCTGGCATTAACAGGACATTATGAAGGCAGTAATGCGCTTTTAAAAGCAATTAACTCAATTGGTCATGCGCTTACATTTGTTCCTGAAGTACCTTTTTTGAATAACAAAATCTTTAATGTAGCTGGTGACCCGATTGCAGCCGTCTATAAACTCGAGATTTTAGGCGCAGCTGGTACGGCAATCCTGATTGCTGCATTCATTTCGAAATTCATCGTCGGCATTTCTTGGAGAGACTGGATAGAGACGTTTGGCGAAACGCTTAGTGAGTTGAAATTTCCTGTCTTGACGATCGCTTCTGTCGTCGGATTCGCATACGTAACGAACGCATCCGGAATGAGCACGACGCTCGGTATGACCTTGGCAAAAACAGGAGCCGTTTTCTTCCCGTTCTTCTCGCCCTTCCTTGGCTGGCTTGGGGTTTTCATCACGGGGTCAGATACATCTGCCAACCTGCTATTTGGCAATCTGCAAAAAATCACTGCCACCTCGATTGGCATGGATCCAGTCCTGGCCGTTGCGGCTAACTCGTCAGGCGGTGTGGCGGGCAAAATGATTTCACCGCAGTCGATTGCAGTAGCCTGTGCTGCAGTAGGATTGGCCGGGAAAGAATCGGAGCTGTTCCGCTTTACGATTAAGCACAGCTTATTCCTGGTCACCCTGGTCGGAATTCTCACATTCTTGCAAAATAGCGTTCTATCATGGATGATTCCATAAAATAGATCCATACTTCCAGGCTTCTGTCATATTGATAGGAAGCCTGGATTTCTTTCACCAGAGACAATTAAAGGGGGAAAAATCATGCTTTCAAGTACGGTAAAAGCTCAAATCATTTCGATTGTGTCTGCATCAAATTTTGATGACACGAAAACGGGGCGACTCGTTTATTCCTATGATGCAACACCAAACTTTCAGTCCATGCCTGATGCCGTAGTAAGTCCGAGGAATAAACAAGAAATATCGGAGATTGTGAAACTATGCAATGAACATAAAATTCCGATCGTTCCCCGAGGTTCAGGCACCAATTTGTCCGCAGGCACCTGCCCGACGGAGGGAGGAATTGTCCTTCTTTTTAAACATCTGAATAAGATTCTGGAGATTGATGAAGAAAATCTGACAGCAACCGTCCAGCCAGGTGTTGTGACACTTGATTTGATCAATGCGGTGGAAGCGAAGGGGCTGTTTTTTCCGCCAGACCCAGGTTCGATGAAAATTTCCACGATTGGCGGCAATATTAATGAAAACTCTGGCGGGCTGCGCGGCCTGAAATACGGAGTGACAAGGGATTATGTCATCGGGCTGGAAGCGGTTCTGCCTAATGGAGCGATAATCCGTACTGGAGGCAAGCTAGCCAAGGATGTGGCAGGGTACGATTTTACCAGATTGTTTGTTGGGTCAGAAGGGACGCTGTGCATCGTTACCGAGGCCATTCTTAAGCTGATCCCGATTCCTGAAACGAAGCAGACAATGCTTGCACTCTATCAGGATCTGGAGGCCGCTGCAAAATCTGTTTCAAAAATCATTGCCAGCAAAATCATCCCGGCAACGCTGGAATTCCTTGACCAGCCAACATTAAGAGTAGTGGAGGATTTTGCAAAAATCGGTCTTCCAACCGACGTAAAAGCGGTCCTGCTGATTGAGCAAGATGGACCATTGGAAGTTGTCCAAAGGGATATGGCCCGGATTGCCGAGGTTTGTAAGGATCAAAAAGCTGTTTCCGTTCAGATTGCCCAGTCGGACGCAGAGGCGGAAGCCTTGATGACAGCACGTCGAAGCGCCTTGTCTGCACTGGCTCGATTGAAGCCGACGACGATTCTTGAAGATGCGACGGTCCCAAGATCCGAGATTGCGAGAATGGTCGCTGCCATTAATGAAATCGCCGCCAAATACGATTTGAACATTTGTACATTTGGCCATGCGGGCGACGGGAACTTGCATCCTACCTGCCCGACCGACTCCCGTAACCTTGATGAAATGGCAAGAGTCGAAAAAGCGTTCGAGGAAATTTTTGAAAAAGCCATTGAATTTGGCGGGACGATTACAGGGGAACACGGGGTCGGAGTCATGAAAGCCCCATACCTCGAATTAAAGCTCGGCAAGGAAGGGGTCGCTGCCATGAAAGCAGTCAAGGATGCGCTTGACCCGAACAATATAATGAATCCTGGAAAGATTTTTGCGAAGGACAGCAGGAAACGAGTGGTGGTGTCAAAATGACAACAGTTGAAGAACAGCAGAGAATACAGACAAAATTCCAGGAAAAGATGAATCAGGATGAGCTGTTGAACTGCATGCGCTGCGGGTTTTGCCTGCCAACCTGCCCAACCTATATCGAGTCTGGCTATCAGGAATCCCATTCGCCGCGCGGTCGTATTGCTTTAATGAAGGCAGTGGTTGATGGCTTGATTGAGCCGGATGAGGATTTTGAAAGGTCACTCGATCTTTGCCTCGGCTGCCGGGCATGTGAACCGGTCTGCCCATCCGGAGTAAATTACGGGCATTTACTGGAAGAAGCAAGGGATATCGTGAACCAGAACAAGCAATTCTCGATGCCTGTCAGGGTTGTCCGAAAAGCAGTATTCAAAGAGCTGTTCCCTCATCAGAATAGAATGCGCGGCCTGACCGGGCTGCTTGGCTTTTATCAGCGGTCAGGACTGCAAAAGCTTGCCCGCGGTACCGGCATCATGAAGCTCTTCCCGGACTCGCTGGCGACGATGGAAAAAGTTCTGCCAAATATGCCAACAATGAAGGAAATGAAAAATCGACCAGAGCACCTCGAAGCGATTGGTGTGAAAAAACAAAAAGTCGGCTTCTTCAGCGGCTGCCTGATGGACACGATGTTTCTTGAAACAAACAATGCAACAATGAAGCTTTTGCAGCTTGCCGGCTGTGAAATTGTCATCCCGAAGGAACAGGCGTGCTGCGGTGCACTTCACGGCCACAGCGGGGAGAAAGACGGTGCCAAGGAATTGGCCCGCCGCAATATTAAAGCATTTGAGGATACAGGGGTCGATTTTATTATCACAAATGCAGGCGGCTGCGGCGCGTTCCTGATCGATTATGACCACCTACTCAAGGACGATCCGGAATGGAAAGACCGCGCTCAAGCTTTTGCTGACAAAATTAAGGATATCTCGCAAATCCTCGTGGAGGTCGGCTTCCATGAAAAGGTCAAGCTAGAGCTGCCTAACCAGATTTTAACGTATCAGGACTCCTGCCATCTGCGCAACGTAATGAAAACGGCATCTGCTCCACGAACGCTGCTGCAGGCAATAAAAGGAACTCAATACCAAGAAATGCAAAACGCCGACCGCTGCTGTGGCTCCGCCGGAATCTACAATATTGTGGAAAGCGAAATGTCCATGCAGCTGCTTGATTCCAAAATGGTAAACGCCAAAGCCACTCAAGCAACAACAATCGTCACAGCAAACCCAGGCTGCCTGCTCCAAATGAAGCTCGGAATCGAACGCGAAGGCTTATCCAGCAAAATGAAAGGCGTGCATATCGTAGACATACTGCTGGAAGCTGTTAAGGAATAGAAGGATGAAAGAAAGAGAAGCAGCATGGCACCATTCCGGTTGAAAGATACCCTTATGCAGGGGAAACGATTCACATAAGGGCACCATTCCGGTTGAAAGATACCCTTATGCAGGGGATAAGGGCGCTTATATATACCAAAAACCAGGTCAGAAAGATTTTGACCTGGTTTTTGGTTGTTTATGGGAAACGTTTCCGCGAGTTGGTATTATTGACAATTCTGAAAAAAGGAAATATTATTAACTATAAACAAATTTTGGATTCATATTTTTACGTTTTTCACAATGGGAATCAAATGATTTGGAGGGGATTTGTAGCCAATTTGCAGTAAAGGGGAATATCCTCAAATTCGAAATGAACGCACTCCAGAGTCTGTTTGATGCTCACCTCTCAGCCCCTATACACGATACTTTCACTCCTTTTTAGAAACAGATCAACCAAATCCAACTCGAGAATACCTATTTTTATAACAATAAAAGGGCTGAGAAAATTGGGTGAACAGCGTTAAGAAAATTCATAATTAGAGCAAGGAAGGAGCAATCAAAATGGAGACGTTTCACATTATTTTTATTATCGCCATCTTTCTGTTGATTATTTCCGCCTTATTTTACATGCAAAAAAAGCATGTGTCCTTTAACAAACGGGTTTTTCTTGCTTTAATTGTTGGTATTGTATTTGGACTGATCCTGCAATTTGCTTACGGCCCTACCTCTACTATTGTCAAAGAATCTGCAAATTGGATTAATGTGGTTGGCCGAGGGTTCGTTTCCCTCCTGCAAATGCTTGTTATGCCATTAGTGTTCTTTGCGATCTTATCCGCCTTCACTAAATCTAAGCTTACCGAAAACTTCGGGAAAATTGGTGGAATAGTTATTGGTATGCTGGCATTCACCGTAGCGATTTCAGGATTGGTAGGGATCTTATCTGCTGGCGTATTTCAACTGGAAGGAATGGAGTTTACGCAAGGGGAGGCAGAATCGTCTGCGTTAGCAACAAATGAAGAGAGAATCAGCACACTGGAGGGCATGTCAACACAGGACAAAATCGTGTCGATGATACCGAGTAATGTATTTTTTGATCTTACCGGTGCGCGTCCTACATCTGTTATTTCGATTGTTGTTTTTTCGTCTATATTAGGAATCGCATACATGGGAGTGCGTCGAAAACAACCGGAACAAGCGAAACTATTTGCCTCCATTGTTGATGCTGTATTTACCGTAGTGATGAGGGTTGTCACCTTAATTTTGCGCTTAACACCATATGGAATCCTTGCCTTAATGGCAAACAAAGCTGCAACCAGTGATTTAATCGCCTTCTGGAACTTAGGTAAATTTATCGTTGCTTCCTATGTAGCGATTTTCGTCATGTTCTTAGTCCATATGCTTTTAATTAGAATAGTAGGCTTAAATCCTATCACTTATATGAAAAAGGTTCTGCCTGTTCTTACGTTCGCCTTTTCATCGAGATCAAGCGCCGGAACCTTGCCGCTTAATGTGAGCACACAGAAAGAAAAGCTTGGAGTATCAGAAGGGATAGCTGATTTATCAGGCGCTTTTGGGCTGACTATCGGACAGAATGGCTGTGCTGGAATCTATCCAGCCATGCTTGCGGTAATTGTTGCCCCAACAGTTGGAATTGATCCATTCACACCATCCTTTATTTTCACATTACTTGCAGCAGTTATCATCGGGTCCTTCGGAGTTGCGGGCGTTGGAGGCGGAGGCATATTCGCAGGCCTGATTGTATTATCCACACTGAATTTGCCAGTTGCCATTGTTGGGCTGCTGATTTCCATCGAACCACTGATTGACATGGCAAGAACAGCTCTGAATGTAAGTGGAAGCATGACAACAGGACTAATAACCGGCAAAATCATGAACCAACTAGACATCGACACCTACAACACGAGCGAAGACAAATAAGATAAGTCGCGGCAGTTGGAATATTTTGAACCGGATAGAATAAAAAGTTCATCAAACGTTTGATGAATGAAGAACCTCAGGTGACTGGGGTTTTTTGTGATACTAGAATGTTAAGATGAGGAATATTGAGTAAACTACCTCAAGTCTCTTTTCTCTCTCAGTTTAAAGAAATAGAACAAGTTCTTCTTTCAATTAGCATTTAAGTGCTAAACATCTCTTTACCTTTCCATGTAGGAAGTCTTATAGTCTTTTTCAAGTAATTAGGGATTTTCGGGAAAAATATTATATAATTTAGACATGGCAATGTGGAATTTAATCAACAAAACATGTATAAAATCCTTTTAGTAAAGGCGGTGTTCAATATGCCGGAAGAACAAAACAGTGAACCCAAAAGGAAATATGCTTGGGTCGGCAAATGGGCAAAGATGACTGGTGATCGAGCTAGAATTGATGCAAAGGTTAACAACACATATATCATATATGAAAAAAGCGGAAAATTGGTAAAGGAATTTCCAAACGGAGAAATCGTTCCATTTAATAAAGACGGTGAATCTTAATGCATACACACCAACCAATATTTTTTGTGTTTGCAGGTAATAACGGAAGTGGAAAAAGCACCTTCCGTAACTTAATAATAGATAAAATAGGTGTTGAGATAAATATTGATCCAGATGCAATCGCTCGAAGAATGGATTCGGAAATCCCAGAAAGTAAAATCAGTTAAGAGATACATTGAAGAAGGTAAGGATTTCTCTATTGAGACAACCCTTGCTGGAAAAAATGCAATTAGACAAATGCAAAAAGCAAAGAATTTGGGATATGATGTGACTATGTTTTACGTTGCTCTCAGTAATGTAAAACAAAACATTGAAAGAGTTGCAATGAGAGTCAAAAATGGTGGTCATGGCATTCCGACTGAAGATATTATCAGAAGAAATACTACTTCTTTCAAACATCTTTACGAATATGCTTATATGATTGATAACCTAATTTTGATTGATAATAGTGAAGAGAATGGAGAAATTGTTTTAGAGATAAATAATGGCATTATCACCTTTGAAATATGTAACCTTCCAAAATGGGCGCTACCTGTTGTGGAACATTTCAAGAAATTATAGCTACAGTGTATTAATTGAAAGCAACGATGCTTTCTATGGAAGTAATCAACTCAAATAGTTGGAACAGTTTAACTAATATACAATGAAAAAAGTCAAAAGGGATGCTAGGAAGACTACTTCGAAGAAAACAGTCTCTTACTCTATTATATTCACCTTGACTATGGGAAAAAGGAAACCTCCAAGTTTGTTCAGTTGACTTTGCAACAACCAAGCATATACAGTGAAAGTGCATACAAACAACTAAATATTCAAAAATTAAGTTATTGGAGGCTTATGATGAAAAAAATCGTTGTAACTGGTGGTAGCGGGCTTCTTGGACCTTGGGTAATTAAGGAGTTCCTGGAACATGGGTATAATGTAGTGAACGTAGACACGAAACAACCAAAAGAGAATCTCTGCAAAACGGTTATTGCTGATTTAACCAATTTGGGTGAGGTGTATGGCGTCTTAGCAGGTGCGGATGCCGTGGTACACACAGCAGCAATTCCAGTCGCTTATTCACACCCTAACGAGGTTACTTTTCATAACAATGTGATGTCTACTTACAATATTTTAGAAGCATCTGCCAATCTAGGAATAAAAAAAGTGGTTATTACTTCCAGCGAGTCTTCTTATGGTCTAGTTTTTGCAGTCAATCAGTTAGATCCTAAATATGTTCCGATCGACGAAGAACATCCTCAGCTGCCGCAAGATAGTTACGGCCTATCTAAGGTAGTCAACGAGCAGACTGCTCAAATGTTTCATCATAAAACCGGAATGCAGATTGTATCATTAAGATTAGGAAACGTGATTGCCCCTGATATGTATGAACGATTTCCACAATTCATCCATGATGCGGACCAACGGAAATCGATCCTTTGGAGTTATATTGACACAAGAGATGCAGCCTGTGTTTACCGTCTAGCAATTGAAACGGATGGGCTCGGTGTAGTTGCCTTAAATATAGCTGCTGATGATACAAGTATGGATTTGAAAAGTCGCGAATTAATGGAGCAGTGTTATCCAGGAGTAAAGGAATTCAAACAACCACTAAATGGTTATGAAACATTGTTAAGCAATGAAAAGGCTAAAAAACTATTAAACTGGCAGCCGATTCATTCATGGCGAAAATATGTAAACGCTCCCTCCATTCTCTGAAAAACTTAGGGCGACAGGGTCGTTTAGTTGACTTTGCAACCAACAAGCATATACAGTGAAAGTGCATACAAAATAAATCAAGAACGGGAGGACGATCAACCTATGAGGACGATAAAATTAGGAACAAGCTCACTTGAAGTGCCTGTTGTTGCTGTGGGTTGCATGCGGATTAATTCTCTAGACAAGCCAGGAGCAGAGAAGTTTGTCCGGACTGCGATGGAAGAAGGGGCAAACTTCTTTGACCATGCGGATATTTATGGAAGCGGCGAATGCGAGGAGATTTTTGCAGATGCGGTTCAAATGAATGATGACATCCGTGAGAAGATGATTCTTCAATCAAAGGTCGGAATTCGTAAAGGAATGTTTGATTTTTCAAAAGAACATATCCTTGAGTCAGTGGATGGGATTTTAAAAAGACTGAATACAGACTACCTGGATGTCCTTCTTTTACATAGACCAGACACGCTAGTCGAGCCTGAAGAAGTTGCCGAGGCCTTTACAAAATTAGAGGAGTCCGGAAAGGTGCGCCATTTCGGTGTGTCCAACCAAAAACCAATGCAAATCCAGCTTCTGCAAAAATATGTCAAGCAGCCCATCGTCGCCAACCAACTGCAGCTTAGCATCACCAATGCAAACATGATTTCCAATGGAATGAATGTAAACATGGAGAATGAGTCAGCCATCGATCGAGATGGAAGCGTGCTGGATTTCTGCAGACTGAACGACATCACCATTCAACCTTGGTCGCCTTTTCAGTACGGTTTCTTTGAAGGCGTATTCCTAGATAACGACAAATTCCCAGAATTGAACAAGCAAATCAATGAAGTAGCAGAAAACTATGGCGTTAGCAACACAACAATTGCCACAGCATGGCTACTCCGCCATCCAGCAAACATGCAGCCGGTGATTGGCACAATGAACATCGGCAGGCTAAAAGACTGCATCAAAGCAAGTGACATCAACCTGACACGCGAAGAATGGTACAGCATCTACCGCGCCGCAGGAAATATCCTTCCTTAAATTGAAAAGATGAAAAACCAGCTGCCTTTTATCCGGCAGCTGGTTTTTCTATTATATCTGCATAATTTCCATCGACGGAAGCAACTTGCTTTTAGTTGCTTGATATATTGCCGACTGATTCCCCAGGAATTAGCGTTACATAAATTCGTTCGTTTTCTGCCTTTTCGTTGGCGATCAACTTCAAGAGGTGTTCAGCTGAGACAGCTCCCCACTTTCGTTCGGAATAGTCGATGGTCGCTAGTCTTGGCTGAGTATAATGAGTGAGTTCGATGTTGTCAAATCCGATGATGTGAATATCTTTTCCGACTTCGTACTTTGTTTTGGCAAGGTAATTATACATTCCGATGGCCATTTCATCGTTCAGACAGAACACAGCAACAGGTGTAGTAAAATTTTTAGTGATTTGTTCGGCAGCCTTCTCTCCAGCAGGTTTATTAAAATCACCCGGAAGTTCTTGATACTCAATGTCACTATAACGTGCAACCGATTGACGTACTGCTTCGATTCGCTGTGTAGCGTCGTACGATCCTTCGGGGCCAGTAATCGCATAAATCTTACGATGACCCTTCTCAATTAAATAGTCAATCGCTAATGTTGCTCCAGAAGTATTGTGCAGTAGTACTTGATTTATATTAGGATGGGTAAGCTCTCTATCCATAACGACGATTTTATGTCCGGCGTCTGCATGCCTGATTAACTCTGCGCTGGAGAAATAATAATCTAAGACAATTGCGCCATCAATCATCCGTTCAGGAATAAACCGATGGGACTCCTTTCCGCTGCATACAATCATCTCGTACCCCTTGCTGCTGAGGGTATCCTGAATGCCCTGAAGCAGCTGCCCATAAAATGCGCCCCCATAATTGGTAAGAAAGACACCGATGATGTTTGTTTCCCGCTTTTTCAAGGAGCGTGCCGCAGCGTTCGGAACGTAATTCAGTTCCTTCGCTATGGCAACGATCTTCGCCGCCGTTTCTTCCGTCACCTTAGTGCTCCCGTTCAGAGCATAGGAAACTGTCGATATGGATACGCCTGCTTGTTTCGCAATATCTTTAATACTTGCCACGATACTCTCTCCTGTCTGTTCTGCTAACACTCTTTTTATTATAACGTGTGATCGTTTTCATCTATAGTTATTTTTCAATTTTATAAACAATAGCCTCGTATGGACGCAATACATCAGCAGAGGTAGCATAGTTATGAACAATGATTGTATTGTCACACAATAAAGAACTTTCCACTTTTCTTCCAGTAAAATTGCACACGATGCGCCATTCTTCATTTTGGTAGGATCGTGTATAGGCAAATACTTCCGGTTCGCTGTCTAGAAGATGGTAGTCTCCATAAACAACCAGCTTATTGTTTTTACGTAGCATGATCAGTTTCTTGTAAAATTGATAGATGGACTTCTCACCATTTATATCATTCTCCACGTTGATGGCTGAATAATTAGTGTTAATCCCAATCCAAGGAGTTGCTTCTGTAAAACCGGCGTTTTCTTCAGCATTCCACTGCATAGGCGTTCGCGCATTATCGCGGCCTTTTACGTAAATCGATTTCATGATGTCTTCATGGGTAAAACCTTGCTCCTTGCGTTCTCTATACATATTGATAGTTTCTATATCACGATAAGACTCAAGCTCATGGAACTGTACATTCGTCATACCGATTTCCTCTCCCTGATAAATGTATGGAGTACCACGCATTAAATGGAGTATGGTTCCGAGCATTGTCGCGCTTTCATAACGATATTCCTGGTCATTCCCCCAGCGTGACACGATGCGTGGCTGATCGTGGTTGCTCCAGAATAAACTATTCCAACCCCTCCCAGCCAGACCTGTCTGCCAGTCAGAAAGGACTCTCTTCAAATCGGCTAAATCAAGCGTCTTCCAATCCCATTTTTGTTTGCCTGCTTGTTCATCAAGAGCAATATGCTCGAATGAGAACACCATATCGAGTTCCTTCCGTTCAGGGCTTGTAAAAAGAAGAGCTTGTTCCAGATCAGCACCGCCAGTTTCACCGACCGTTACGATATCAGCTTCCTCAAGGACTTCATGGTGCATCTCCTGCAAATACGTGTGAAGAAGGGGGCCATTTACAATAATTCCCTCCTCCAGTTCTTTCGCAATCAAATCGATGACGTCAAAGCGGAAGCCTTTGATCCCCTTGTTGATCCAGAAGCGCATTACCTCATACATTGTCTCGCGGACAGGAGGGTGGTGCCAGTTAAGATCGGGCTGCTTTTTGCTGAACATATGCAGATAATACTGGTTCGTTTCCTTGTCAAACTCCCATGCACTGCCACTAAAGATTGACTTGAGATCACTCGGAGGGCCATCGTTGATCCCATTCCGCCAGACATAATACTCCCTATACGGATTATCCTTGCTGCTTTTTGATTCAAGAAACCATGGATGCTCATCAGACGTATGATTTGCGACGATATCCATCATAATGGCGATTTTGCGTTTTGCTGCTTCTGCTATGAGCTGGTCCATATCTTCTAATGTGCCAAACTCGGGATGAATCTGAAAATAATTGGAGATATCATATCCATTATCATCATTTGGCGACGCATAGACTGGACATAGCCAAATGATGTCAACTCCAAGTTCCTTAATATAATCCAACTTTGAGATGATTCCCGGTATATCGCCAATTCCGTCCCCGTTTGAATCCTTGAAACTGCGAGGGTACACTTGGTAAACCACACTATTATGCCACCATTTTTCCTCCATTTTCCAACCCCCATACTATGAAAAAGGAAGCGGCCTTGTGAGCCGCTCTTTTTTTAAAAATTTAAGAAAAAATAAATTTCTTTGAAAATTGTCCAGCTTCAGCGCCTAGCCCCTCGAGTCACTTCGGTCGGCCCTCCAGCGCTTGTCGGGGCTGAACAAGGCGCTTGCGCTTTTCTTACATGTAAATATCAATTATATTGTCCTCAGCATTAAGCTTTTTAAGTTCAGCAAGGTTTATGCGGTAGCCGCCGTTTCGATATCGGTTGGATATCTGGTCTGTTGCAATTTTCTGACCGTTGATAAGGACACCTTCATTTTTACCGAAATGGTAGGCGAATGTAACTGGCTTGCCATCAATGTTGAATGTGAATTCAAGCCCGTCTTTTTCCTTTGGCAGAACAGGATCAATCACGAGATCCTGTGCTTCGCGGCGGATGCCTAGCGCATTAGAAATCAACTGGTTCATATAGATTCCAGGTCCGCTTGAGTAAATTCTCCATCCGCCTTTTACTGGTGCTGAGCCATCGCGGAGCTGATCGAAATTCTCCGCTGCCTCATAACGGGTTTTGAATTTTCCGTCAGAGCTGCTAAAGTAGGCATTGCTCTGGCGCAGTTCAGCGTTTGGAACAACCTTCTGTATCCCAATTGGATTAATTTTCTGCAGTCCATGCCATACCTCATCGACCTTGCCTAGTTTCGCCATTGCTTCAACGAAACGAATGTGGGCATGAACATATTGAAGCCCGATTTCCCGTCCAAAGTTTGCTGCTTGTTCGGCCCGCTTGAAGTTCGTGCTTACTCCACCTTTATAGATTGCAGGGCGATCCATCAAGCGCACGCCATCCGGATGGTATAGGAATTCTTTGATGATTTGGTAGTGAGATTCCGCCTGTTCGGGTGTCAAAAGCTCCCCGATCATGCTCCGTGTCATTGGCAGCAGGCGATACTGAATGCCTGTTTTGGTATCTGTAGGATGGACCATCAGTTCAGGCTTATTCGCCTGCTCCATGAACACGAAGCCCGGGATTGTTTTCGTAGACAGCATATATTTATTGAAATCTTCTTTGATTCCTGTTGCCATGTGTCCAAGTTCTTCTGCGAGATTTGTATCTTCCTTTTGTAAAAGGGATGCGAGCTGGCTTACTACCTGGTAGGTTAGCGCAACTGTCCAGCTGCTTGCCATATACTGCTTCAGCTGTGCATTCGCTGGCTGAAGTGTGTCATCCCAATCTCCATCCCCGTAGGAAGACAAATACGTATCATGTAAAAAATGATCCTTAATATACTGAAGCTGCTTTTTCACATGATGCAGCAGGGTTGCTTTTTCCGCTGTAAATTCAAAACTGCGTGTTTCCGTATAGGGAAGCATTTCATTTAAAATCGTGTAATCATTTGTTGCACGCAAGTATTCAACGATGACTTTCAAAGGCCAGACGATGATGTCGCCGTGGCTATCATCCTGCTGAAAGCGGTAGTATTTGTCGAACATGAACCATTGCGGCCAGTTTCCGTCATCACGATACTGATGGGAGTAGACGGTACGGATGACGGTTTTGAGATTTTCGTATTTTTGCGTTGCAAGGAAGTACTCAGTCGGTCCTTGGCATACATCACGCGTTCCCCAAGCTGCGCCGCCGTACTGCTCTAGGCCATGCGGCACAGAGTAGTGAACGAGCATATTATGGGTGTACCACCATGCAAGTGCGTTCATTTTCTTGAGCTCTTCCGTTGCCGCTCCATTTTGTGTCAGTTTGAAGCCATTCATTGTTTCGGCAAAAAATTTGCGGTAATTTTCAATTTCTGTTTGCGCATCTGCATCCGGAAACGGAATTTCTGTCCCGTCAAGTAAGCCTTGGACAGTGATCTTCCACTCGTTTGTTTGTTCCAGCTCAACGATCGTCAAAGATGCTGCTTCGGCTTCGATCCTTTCGCCAAATGCGCTTGAATCCTTCACTTCAAATTTGCCATCGATTTTCATACGATAGCTTAGGGAAGGGAACACTTTTGAACTATCAGACCCTTCAGCCGCGGTATAAGTTAACACATTTCCGTCCTGCTTCAGGTGAAAGGGCTGTGCATATTCAATGTTGTTCATTGAAACCTGGTTTGTCACAAGATAGCGGTATCCTTTGCCGTTTGCCGATTGGACATGGAGCTGCAATTGCGGTGAATTCACAGCAGTATACGTCGTAATGATAATCATGTCATCGTGTATCTTGTAGTACCATCGACCATAATTAAAACCCATCTCAAACATCGAAGGCATGGTTAGCAGGCGGAATTCGTCTTCGATTTCAATATAAACTCTCTGACCAGAAGTCTTCATGACATTCAGCGAGTTGCGTGCATTTGTCAGCATCTTGTTGAAAGATGTGTTTCCAACAACGATATGCGAGTTGAAAATCCCGTACATATATAAAGTAGTTGTCAGGACATTTTTGATGTTATCAACATTTCCGCCTGTCATCAGGATATGCCCGTGTGGACGCTCAACAAGCAATTCTTTTTCCTTTAAAACGACATGCTCATGCTTTTCCGTGAAGAAAGAGAGCAATTCTTCGCCGAATGTTTCTTCCTGATGGCGGTTAGGGAACAGCTCATCGATTTCTTCTTTTGTCATGGATAGTGTTGCTAAAGGCTTTCCGATAGAAGGAGAGAGCTGTACTTCTGCCAATTCAGCAGTCTTATCAGCTTTAAGTGATTTTACACTTTCCCAGGCTACACCCACTTCGTCGATAAATTCCAACTCGGTTATTGCTCCTGGATGGTCCTCTTTAAAAATTGCATAGAATACGAATTGCGCATTGCCATCAAGCGTTACTTTTTCAGACTGTAAGGCCGTGTAAGCAAATTCATATTGATAGATTTCATTTGCGAGATTTTCTTTCATTAAAATTTCAGGAATGTCTGTTTCTTTATATGATAATCCGAAAAACTGGAATCCGTCAGTCGAGAATCCTGTTGCATTCTTCAGCGAACCTTGCTGGAGATACGGAAATCTACCGCCGTTCATCGGCTGGTTCTGGCGGGAGCAGACGACATAGCCTTTTTCAGAGTCATTGAAAGTATTGTGGTCAATATACTGAGACATATACGCTTCGTTCGAACGAACAGCGCCCTTGTCAGCAAGGCCCATGTCCTGAGCGTAGATAATATCGATTACTGCATTGCTTCCCTTCACTTTCACATCCCAGAACCAGACTCCATTATCAGACAGGGTAAAAGTCACCTGGTATAGAAGATTGCCTGCTTCGCCCTGATAGAAAACTTGATTATCGGAGTGGCTGATTTTACTTTCTGATTTCGAGCCAAGCAGGGGATAGAACTGGATTACATTTTCTTCATGAATTCGCAAATATAAGTTGTTCATCGAGCCATCGATCGGGTTCGATAGCCACTGGTTGATCATCGTTGATTTATGTGCGATCTCATAGACATCGCCGCTATTCAAAAACGTAAAGCTTAGATCATTTGCCTGTATGGTGAACTTTGACTGTGTCATCGGTGTCCCTTCTTTCTTTCTAGGTTTGTCATTCGTAGTACTTGTTACTAACCGTTTATAAAATGGCTCCAACCGTTGATAAATTGTGCTCAACCGTCGATATATTGCCTGCAACCGTCGATAAATTTCCTGTAACCGTCGATAAATTGTTATTTTTTCTTTTTAGCTGACTTTTTATTGTTAGTAATTGGGCTATTTAAGTTTAAATTACTCTTTTACAAGTTCAAACGCCATTTCCACCGTTTCCCTGCTGTTCGGTCCTACAAAAGCAATGAATTTTCCTGGGTCGCTCTTGAAAGTGAGATCTGGATGATGGTAGCGCAGTTGTTCTTCGTGAATTTCAAATTCAACTGTTACTTTTTCACCAGGCTCTAATGCGATTTTCTTGAAGCCTTTTAGTTCCTTCATCGGTCTAACGACTTCACCAGCCACGTCTCGTACATAAAGCTGGACAATTTCCTCTCCGGCACATTCACCGGTATTCTCGACCGTCACCGAAACTGTCACAGGTTTGGTAGTTGATAACGTGGTAGCGCTCAACTTTACCTCGCTATATTCAAAGCGTGTATAACTTAAGCCATAACCAAAAGGTAGCAATGGCTCGTTCGGAATATCTAAATACTGTGATACATATCGTTCCTGTGCGTCAGGTGCTCCCTGTGGCCGACCTGTGTTGAAATGGTTGTAGTAAACCGGCACCTGTCCAACGGAGTATGGGAAAGACATGGTCAGTTTCGCGGATGGATTTGCATCGCCGAATAGGATGTCAGCGACTGCGTTACCTCCTTCTGTTCCAGGATACCATGCTTCCAGGATGGCGTCGGCTTCGTCCCATATTCCGTGGAGATCAAGCGGACGTCCATTGAATAATACGGCAACAATTGGCTTGCCAAGTTTTTCCAGCTTAGCGACAAGTTCGAGCTGCACTTTCGGCAGAAGGATATCCGCACGGGAACCAGCTTCACCGCTCATTTCTGATGCCTCGCCTAAAGCAAGGACAATCACGTCTGCTTCTTTCGCCACTTTCACTGCTTCAGCGAATTGTTCGTCAGAACCTGTTTCAATGCTACAGCCTTTTGCAGTTACTAGAAGGGAGGAATCAAGCTTCTCCTGTAAACCATCGTATAGCTGGACGGCTTTTTCTTTTGAACCAAGGAAGGACCAAGGCCCAAGAATATCGCTGCTTTTTGCAAAAGGACCAATCAAGGCAATCTTCTTGTTTGTTTTAATAGGAAGAACTCCATCATTTTTCAATAGAACGGAAGACGAAATTGCCAGCTCTTTCGCTGCCTGGCGATGCTCGTTACTCATGACCAATTCCTTCTCTAGTTCTTCGTCCGCCCCGCGGTAAGGATTTTCAAAAAGTCCTAGTTTCTCTTTCAATGTAAGAATGCGCAAAACAGATTCGTCTATAAGCTTCTCATCCACTTTTCCGCTTTCAATCAGTTTTTTCAAATGGTCGACATAACAGGAAGTCATCATTTCAATATCAATGCCAGCCTGAATAGCTTTGTAGGCGGCTTCTGCTTCATCTTCTGCGACGCCGTGAGGAATCATCTCCTTCACTGCGCCCCAGTCAGAAATGAGGACGCCTTCGAAGCCCCATTCTTCGCGAAGAATATTGCGCATCAGTTGTGTATTTCCAGAAGCCGGGATGCCGTCGACTGTGTTAAAGGCAGTCATCACCATTTCACATCCTTCATCAAGTGCTGCCTTGTAGGCAGGCAGATAGGACTCCCTGAGTTGGCGTTCTGACATATTGACGGTATTGTAATCACGGCCTCCTTCAGCAGCACCATATGCTGCGAAGTGTTTCACGCATGCAGCAACCGACTTAGGATTGTTTTTCAAGTCTAAACCTTGGAAGCCACGGACAAACGCCTTAGCAAATTCTCCATTTAAGAACGGGTCCTCCCCAGTGGATTCCATGACGCGTCCCCAGCGAGGGTCACGGACCAAATCAACCATTGGCGAAAAGGTAACATGGACACCTGCAACCGCTGCCTCTGTTGCGGCAATTTCCGCACTCTTTTGTGCTTTATCCAAATCCCAAGAACAGCCGATTGCAAGTGGTATGGGGAAAATCGTCTTATATCCATGAATGACATCCGCCATGAATAAGAGAGGAATGCCGAGTCTGTTTTTTTTCAAATGAGCCTTCTGAATCTTAATAGATTCCGCTGCTCCTCCGGAAGCTCCAAGCACGGAGCCAGTGTTGCGCACATCTTCATCAGATATATTCATAGAGGCAAGCGGACCGGTTATTTGTCCTTCATTCTTAGATCCCTCGAAAAAGGGTGTGGCTAATTGAATTAGTTGTCCAATTTTTTCTTCAAGTGTCATTTTCGTTAATAATGATGTAAGTTTTTTGCTAGCCATAGGGGTGAACCTCCGATTATCTATTGAATTATTTCTTTGTATAGAAACGTTTCGAATAAAGTTACAACTGCATTATAAGCGCTTTCTTTTTTTGAGTCAACGGAAAATCGAAACGTTTCGCAAATTTTATTAGAATGATCTCGAACTTCAAATATTTTTTGAAAAAAAGTAGTGATTTAATAAAAATTTCTCTTGAAAACGATTTCATCATGAAATATAATAGCTCTATCGAAACGTTTCTACTGTGTTTGACCTTAACTTTCGAATAAAAAGGTGAAATGCTTGAATCGTTTCGCTAGATTCATCTGTATATTTTTTTATTTGTTTTCGAAACGTTTCACTAAGGAGGTTTTCGTAAACGTACGCATAGTTTTGTAAGTATTATTGGTAGTAGCGGGAAATTTAATTGCAAGAACGTATAAAATATTATTTGGGGGTTTTACGAATGAATAGAAAAATGCTAAATGTATTCAGCAAGAAATTTGCTGCAGCAGCGATGGTCGGTACATTGGTAGTATCTGGAGCACTAGCAGGATGTTCCTCTTCCGATACAGGTTCTGAAAAAGATGGAAAAAAAGTAGTCAACGTATGGGGCATGGGGGAAGAAGCTAAGACGCTGCCAAAAATGGCAGAGGAATTCGAAAAAGAGAATCCTGATATCGATGTAAAAGTACAGGCAATACCATGGGATCAGGCACATGACAAACTTTTAACAGCAGTTGCATCCAAGCAAGGACCAGATGTTGTTCAAATGGGTACTTCTTGGATTCCTGAATTTGCATCTGCCAATGCTTTAATGGATTTGACAGAGTATACAAATCAATATCCAGAATTAGCCGCAGATAATTTTTTCGAAGGTTCTGTTGAAACAACGAAATATGATGATAAAGTAGTAGGTGTCCCTTGGTATGTGGATACTCGCGTACTATACTACCGTACAGATTTATTGGAGGAAGTTGGTTATAAAGAAGCTCCAAAGACTTGGGACGAGCTTCGTGACGCAGCCAAAAAGCTAAATGACCGCGGCGATGACAAATATGGCATTAGCATCGATACAAATGAGCAGAGCCTATCCTTCATGCTTGCGCGGCAGAATGGATCTAAGCTAATCGAAGGAAATAAGGCTTATTTCAACGAACCAGAATTTGTCGAAGCAGTGGAATACATGAATAGCTTTTTCAAGGATGGTTCAGCTCCAGTTGACCTCGGACTTGATATTATCCAGGCGTTTAAAGGTGAGGGGATTTTGCCAATGTTCATCTCCGGCCCTTGGATGGTGAAGCTGATTAACGACCAGGCACCTGAGATAGAAGGCAAGTGGGCGACTGCGGTCCTTCCAGCTAAGGATACGAACACATCTATTTTAGGCGGATCTGACCTTTCTGTATTTCAATACACTAAAAACAAAGAAGAAGCTCTTAAATTCCTTGCTTATATGAGCAAGCCTGAAACTCAGATCAAATGGCTTGAATTGACTAATACATTGCCAGCTAACAAAGAAGCATGGAATGACAAGCAGCTTCAAGAAAACCAATATTACAAAGTGTTTGGGGATCAATTGGAAAATGCACAGCCAATGCCTGTAATTAAGCCTTTCGAGAAAATCGCCCAAGATTTCTTGACGAGATTCGAAAAGATCTATCGCGGCGGTGCTGACATTCAGGAAGAAATGGATGCATTCGATAAAGAAGCCGAGGAACTCCTCGCCAAATAATGTTAAGAACAAGTGGACTGGCAGGTATTTGCCTGCCGGTTACCTACTTTAGTCCAGTATAATCTGGAATTGGAAAGAAGGGACTAACAATGAAAAGCTTTTTGGCAAACAAGACTCCTTACTTTTTTATAGCTCCTGCCATTATCCTTCTATCATTATTTTCGATACTACCTATCTTTGTAGCGCTGTTTATCAGCTTTACGGATCTTGATTTAGTCGGGATTGCCGATTGGTCATTGGTTAGCTTTGTTGGCCTGGAAAATTATAAAGAAGTGGTAAGTGACCCGATATTCGTCACATCTATTTTGAATACCTTGTTTTATGTTGTGATTGGTGTACCGCTCGTTATTGTTCTTTCTCTTGCTATAGCCTTAATGATCAATTTTGGCAAAGCGCGTATTTTCAAGGCCTTCCGGGTTGTCTTCTACATGCCTTCGATTACAAACGTTGTAGCGGTTGCCGTTGTCTGGAGCTATCTGTACAACCCTCATCTAGGTTTATTCAACTATATATTAAACCTGTTTCACCTGCCGGATGTACCATGGCTTCAGGACCCGACCATAGCAAAAATTTCATTGATCTTGCTGGCGCTATGGAGAGCAATCGGTCTTAATATGATCATTTTCCTGGCAGCTTTGCAAGGGATTCCAAAAACTTATTATGAAGCTGCGCAGCTTGACGGTGCAAACAATTGGAAACAGCTTACAAAGATCACAATTCCGTTGCTTCGATATGCCATTTTCTTTGTATCGATTACAACAATGATAGGCTGGCTGCAGTTCTTCGAAGAACCATTTGTCATGACCAATGGAGGGCCGCTTGATAGTACGACTTCTGTTGCACTGTTCATCTACCGAAACGGCTTTCAGTTCTCAAACTTTGGCTATGCAGCAGCAGGATCTTTCCTATTATTCATTGCGATCATTATCATTACGATGATTCAATTCAAGATCCAAAATAAACAGCAGGACTATTGAGGAAAGCAGAGGTGGGAGACAAATGAAATTCAGTGCAGTTTCCAATCAGTCATTAAGCAAGAGTATAAAGCAGGAAAGAAGACAGCAATGGGTTGTGGGTATCATCCTGGCGCTTGGCGGTATTTTGGTGTCCCTTCCATTTGTGTGGATGATCCTTTCTGCCTTCAAGCCAGAAAGTGAAGTTATGGCATTAACACCGACGCTGTTCCCTGAAAAATGGACAATCGAGAATTTTAAAAACCTTTTTGTGAATATGAATTTCGGCCTCTATTTGAAAAATACAGTCGTCGTGGTTCTTTGGTCTTTTGTTGGCTTGTTCTTAAATGCGATGGCCGGTTATGCTTTTGCTAAATTTGAATTTAAAGGCAGTAAACAATTGTTTTTCATGGTTCTGGCGACAATGATGATTCCAGGACAGGTAACGATGATTCCCGTATATTTGATTTTGAACCAAATGCACTTAATAAATACAATGGCAGGGATTGTGCTTCCGGGTTTAGTGGGGGCATTCGGTATCTTCCTGTTCCGCCAGTTCATGACCACCATCCCAGACGAACTGCTCGAAGCAGCAAGACTCGATGGCGCCGGCGAATTACGAGTTTTCTGGCAGATTGTCCTGCCGATGACAAAGCCAATTCTTGCAGTACAAGGAATTTTGACGTTCATTGCAGGTTGGAACAGCTTCTTGTGGCCGCTGATCATTGCCAACGATGAAAGTCTTTACACATTATCAGTAGGGCTGCAGCTGCTAAAAGGTCAATATGGAGGGAACTTCGCTTTGCAAATGGCCGGGTCAACCTTCATGGTCGTTCCAATCGTCATCATCTTCATCCTCTTCCAGAAATATATAATAGATGGATATACCATTTCAGGAATGAAGTAAAGTGATTTTTAATCAAACGTTTGATCAAGGAAAGAACCTCAGGTGACTGGGGTTTTTTTGTGTGAAAAATCTTATCCATTCATCCCCTATGTGCTTTGTTAAAAAATAAACCATCCCAATCACATCAAATTTTATGAACAAGAGTTGTGACAGAATATTGTGCTAGTTGTAAGCGTTTTCTTATATACTTTGATTAAGGGGGAAAGGGTGCATGTTAGAGAGCAGGAGTCTCAATACTTTTTATCGATTGGTGTCATTGCAGCCAGTACATTTGACTTTATTCCTGGAAAATATCCACTTTACAAGAAGGCAGTTTCATTATGATTTAAAGAAAATCAATTATTTTTTAATGCAAAAGGGACTTCCAGCGATTGAAGTTGTGCATGACAAAATCATTATACCTAAAGAAACGATTTCATTTTGGCAAAAGCATGGGACGAGTGTCATGGAAATCGATTTGCCGGCTACTGATCCTTTAGAGCGTGTCATTATGATTCTTTTATCCACATTTATTAGACAGGAAGCTCTTTCAAGCTTTCATTATCAGGACTTCCTAGGAATTAGCAAGAATACTGTCAGTGCGGACATGAAGAAGGCGAATGAATTTTGCCAGGATTTCCGGGTCAAAATCACTTATACGAGGGAGAATGGCTATCATTTAAAGGGGGTGGAAGAGGATAAACGACATTTAATGTTGAAAGCTATTTCGCTTTTATCCATTAGTCCTAATGCCCGAGGAAAGTTCAGGTCCATTTTTCAAGAACATCAACTTCCTGATCAATTTGAAGCATATCAACGCGTGTTAAGAAATTTGGAAAAGCAATTCTCGCTAAGTTTCATTGAAGAGAGATTGTTTGATTTTATTTATTTGCTTCAAATGATTCATATTCGTCAGAGGCAGAACAAATGGGTTCGGATCTTTACAGATACGATAAGTTTCTTGGAGAATCAGGAAATCTTTAAGGTTGCTGAACGTGTTCAACAGGAATTAGGCCAATTGCCTGAAAAAGAGGAACTGGCATTTTTAGCAATCCAGCTACTTGGAATTTGCCAGGGTCAAATTTCCCCCTCCTCAGATGATGCACTGCTGAACATAACAGAGCAAATCCTAAATGGATTTGAACGGTATGCCTCTATTAAACTTGCAAACAGGGAGAAGGCTATTGAAACATTGTACCATCATTTGAAGCCAGCGTATTACCGAATGCTGTTTAAGATTCCAATTACAAATCCCCTGCTTTCGGAAATCAAAAAAGAGCATGATCATCTCTTTACTGTTGTAAAAGAAGTAATGAAGCCAATTGAGGAAGTGCTAAATCTGAAAATACCCGAAGATGAGCTTGGCTTTTTGACCTTGCATTTCGGAGGGCTACTTGAGCAGAGCAGTGAAAAAAGGCAGGTTGTGAAAAGGGCCATAATTGTTTGTCCGAATGGGATAAGTTCTAGTCTCATGCTCGAAACTCAATTGAAGTCCCTTTTCCCTCAGCTCCATTGGATTTCCTCTCTGTCAACCTATGATTTTAATAGAATGGATGCTGAAGCCTATGACCTTGTTTTTTCTACAGTATTTTTGAAAACTGAAAAGCCAATTTTTATCATGAAACCAGTCATGAATGAAACGGAAAAAACAGAGCTGGTTCAAACTGTGAAACAAATAATCGATCAGCAGTCAGTTAGATTCCCAACAACAGATGAGTTAATGAAAGTGATTCGCCAGTATGCGACTATCAAGCATCCAGAATTGTTAAGGGAGGCACTGCAAAACACCTTATATCAAAGCAATGAGACTATCACTGGGAGGAAGCAGCCTGTGTTAAACGACTTATTAACAATTGATACCATCCAATTTGAAGAAAAATACGATAACTGGAAGGAAGCAATTGCTAAAGTTGCCGAACCGCTTTTATTGAAGGGTTCAATTACCAGTAATTATATTGACTCGATGATTCAAAACATCGAAAATCTTGGGCCGTACGTAATTGTTGGTCAAGAAGTAGCCATCCCGCACTCGCGTCCTGAAAATGGTGTTAATAAGGTAGGGATGAGCCTTTTAAAATTAGCTGAGCCAACGTACTTGTTAAATGAAGAAAAAAACAGCGTAAAAATCTTCATTTGTTTAGCGGCAATCGACAATCAGACCCATCTTAAGGCTTTGGCACAGTTAACAAAACTGTTAAGTGATCCTGCAAAGCTTGGCGAACTAAAGGCTGCACAAACAAAGCAGGAAATCATTGATTTAGTTTCCGAGTATTCTGTTCGATAAATACGAGATGAGATGGAGGGTATGAAGATGAAAATTCTTGCAGTGTGCGGTTCAGGATTAGGCAGTAGTTTCATGTTGGAAATGAATATCCAGGATGTACTAGGAGAAATGGGCGTCAGTGGAATTACAGTCGAACATTCGGACTTGAGCTCCGCTACACCCGATGCGGCCGATTTATTTGTAATGGCAAGGGATATAGCAGAAGGATCATTTGGATTAAAAGATATGATTGTCCTTAATAGCATTATTGATAAAAATGAGCTTAAAGACAAGCTGCAGCAGAAGCTGTCGGAAATGGGAAAGCTGTAAGACGGAAAAACCACTTATAGGGGGGTACAGGTATATGTTAAAAGAAACATTAAGACTGTTAATGGATATTTTAAGCCAGCCTGCAGTATTAGTTGCGCTCATTTCACTTATTGGTCTTATGATTCAAAAGAAACCGGTGAGCGAAGTGGTTAAAGGCACAACGAAATCATTCTTAGGTTTTATCGTTATTTCCGCAGGTGCGGGAATCCTTGTTGGTTCCCTGGAGCCGTTTGGCAAGATGTTTGAAGAAGCTTTTAACGTTAACGGCGTAGTTCCTAATAACGAAGCAATTGTCGCAATGGCATTATCTAAATTTGGTTCGAATACAGCACTTATCATGTTTTTTGGAATGCTGGCTAACATATTGATCGCTCGCTTTACTAGCTTAAAATACATCTTCCTAACCGGTCACCATACATTGTATATGGCATGTATGATTGCCGTCATTCTGGCAGTGGCAGGAATGGAAGGGGCAATGCTTGTAATTATTGGATCCATTGCCTTAGGCTTGATCATGGCGTTCTTTCCAGCCCTTGCCCAGCCATTCATGAAGAAAATCACTGGCACTGACCAGGTAGGTTTTGGCCACTTCAGCACTTTAGGTTACATTCTATCCGGATATATCGGAAAGCTAGTTGGAAAGAAGTCAAAATCGACAGAAGAAATCAATTTCCCAAAAGGATTGGCTTTCCTTCGTGATAGTTCCGTAAGCATAGCGCTTACAATGACAATCTTATATGTGATTGTTGCTTTGTTTACTGGTCCTACTTTTATCGAGGCTGAATTGAGTGGAGGAACACATTATCTAGTATACTCTGTCATTCAGGCAGTGACTTTTGCGGCAGGTGTATTTGTTATCCTTGCTGGTGTCCGTCTTGTATTGGCTGAAATTGTTCCGGCATTTAAAGGGATTTCCAATAAGCTCGTTCCAAACGCAAAACCTGCGCTTGACTGCCCGATTGTATTCCCATACGCACCGAACGCAGTATTGATTGGATTCTTCAGCAGTTTCCTTGGCGGTATTGTTGGGATGGCATTCCTCGGTATGGTAGGCGGTATTATTATTTTGCCGGGAGTTGTGCCGCATTTCTTCACAGGAGCAACTGCAGGTGTCTTTGGAAATTCGACTGGTGGAATCAAGGGAGCAACAATTGGCTCGTTTTTTAATGGCCTATTAATTACCTTCCTGCCTGTGTTTTTGATGCCAGTTCTAGGTGACTTAGGCTTCGCAAACACGACCTTCTCTGACGCTGACTTTGGTGCTACGGGTATTCTGTTAGGAAATGTAGCGAATTCCTTTGGTTCAACAGGAGTGATCATAACGGTCCTTGTTTCTCTAATTGTAGCAGTAGCATGGAACGTCATCCGCAAAAATAAACCTGTGGATCGCACCAAAATATCTGCATAAGGAGCGGGGAAATGGATCTTTTAGAAGAACTAGAACAAATAAGAGACGAAATTAGGCTATGGACTCTAAAAGAACTAGACCATTTGGGATTTGGGCACTACGGCGGCAGCCTTTCGATTGTGGAGGCTCTTGCTGTCCTTTATGGTGATGTGATGAATGTCAGACCTGATCAAAAAGAGGACCCTGACCGCGATTTTTTCATCCTCTCGAAAGGCCATGGTGGTCCTGCACTATACGCTACTCTGGCAGTAAAAGGGTTTATCGATTATGAGTGGCTCTACACCCTGAATCAGAATGGAACAAAGCTGCCGTCACATCCGGACCGGAATCTAACTCCTGGTGTAGAAATGACAACAGGTTCCCTCGGTCAAGGGATATCGGTTGCTGCAGGAGTTGCATTGTCTCACAAACTAGCAGGCCGGGGTAGCTATACGTACACCATTGTAGGTGATGGGGAGCTAAATGAGGGACAGTGCTGGGAAGCGATCCAGTTTGCTGCACATCACAAACTTTCACACTTGTTCGTCCTTGTCGACGACAATAAAAAGCAACTGGATGGGCTGACAGTGGACATCTGTAATCCTTTTGACTTTGTTGAAAAGTTCCGCGCGTTCGGATTTGAAGCTGTTCGGGTTGATGGGTCAAATATGAGAGAGATTCGCCAGGCAATTTTAACCGGTAAAAAACAAACGGAAAAACCGGTTGCGATTATTCTCGATACCTTAAAAGGACAGGGAGTACCGTATCTGGAGGAGAAGGCGGATAATCACCATCTTCGCCCAAGCAAACAGGATCAAGCCGCAATTGAAGAGGCGATCGCCCTGCTGGAAAAACGCGCTACAAAGGAGGCGGTCAAATGATCCAACAGGAATTAATTCAGGAAAATGAACTGAAGGAAATGCGGCAAGTATACGCAGAGACCCTTTTAGAGCTGGCAACAAAGGATTCTCAAGTAATTGCCCTAGAAGCTGATTTAATGAGTGCGATTTCCACTAATAAAATGAAATCAAAAATACCTGACCAACTCATCAATGTGGGCATCATGGAAGCAAACATGATGGGCGTTGCTGCAGGACTTTCGCTAACAGGCAGGATTCCTTTTGTGCATACATTCGCCCAGTTCGCTACCAGACGGGCATTTGATCAGTTGTTTGTCTCCCTTGGCTATGCCAAATTGAATGTGAAAATCCTTGGATCTGATGCAGGGGTCACCGCAGAGCATAATGGCGGTACTCATATGGCATTCGAGGACATTGGTCTCATGCGGCTCATTCCTAATGCAACTGTTTATGAAGCAAGCGACAGTACAATGTTGAAAGCCCTCTTAAAACAGTCATATGAAGAATATGGCGTCCATTACATCCGGACGATCAGAAAGAAAGCGGTAAAACTCTATTCAGAAGGTGAAACCTTCCCGAAAGGAAAAGGCAAAGTCCTCCGAGAGGGTTCCGATGTCGCCCTTATAGCATCTGGAATAATGACAGCTGAGGCACTGAAGGCCGCGGTCGAGCTAAAGAAACAAGGCATAGAGGCAATGGTTATTGATATGTACTCTATTAAACCAATAGATTCGGAATTACTTGTCGAAGCAGCCAAACAGACAGGTAAAGTGATCACAATAGAAAACCATAATGTAATCGGCGGCCTCGGCAGTGCAGTAGCTGAAACACTGGGTGAAAATTATCCTGTCCCAATCAAGAGGATGGGTATCCGCGAACAGTTCGGCCAAGTGGGATTGACTGATTACCTTAAAGACTACTATCAATTAACCTCTGAACATATAGTGAAGGAAGTAAGAGCATTTTTATAGGAGAATTTGGGCAGATCTTATGATTATAGGATCTGCCTGTTTTTTTAAACAACAGGATGACATTGTCAGAGACGTTGACGGAATTGACTATAATCGATAGTTTGAGGGTAGCGCTTTTCTTTTATTTTGATTGGCTTTAATATTAATGTTAAGAGGGTTCTTCGAAAATGAGGAGGTTAGCAAAATGCTTGGAGCTATTGAAGCAGGGGGTACGAAGTTTGTTTGTGCGGTGGGAGATGAATCAGGGGGAATAGGGGAACGAATTCAGATTCCAACTACTATTCCAGAGGAAACAATACCTAGAGTGATAGGCTTTTTTTCTAAGCATGGGGTCGAAGCGATTGGGATTGGTTCGTTCGGGCCTATTGACGTAAACTTGGATAGTGAAACCTATGGTTCGATTACTTCGACTCCGAAGCCCGGTTGGCGTGGATATCCTTTTGTCCAGGAAATAAGAAAGGCGTTAGGGGTTCCTGTTGGCTTTAATACAGATGTGAATGCAGCGGCATTGGGTGAAGCCACATTTGGTGCAGCGAAAGGATTGGATAGTTGCTTATACATAACCGTTGGAACTGGCATTGGGGCTGGCGCAGTTGTTCAAGGAAAACTGCTTCAGGGACTTTCCCATCCGGAAATGGGGCATATCCTTGTAAGACGGCATCCGGAGGATCACTATAAAGGAAAGTGTCCTTACCACTCGGATTGCCTCGAAGGTCTTGCCGCAGGTCCTGCTATTGAGGAGCGTTGGGGAGCGAAAGGGATTGAACTGGTTAGTCGAGAAGAAGTCTGGGATTTGGAAGGATATTATATCGCCCAAGCTCTTATGCAATATATTTTGATTTTATCACCGAAAAAAATCATCCTTGGCGGGGGAGTGATGAATCAGAAGCAAGTATTCTCGTATATCCAAAAATACTTACAAGAGTTACTGAATGACTATGTTGCCTTGCCGAGGTTGTCCGATTATATCGTAAGCCCAGGTCTTGGTGATAACGCAGGAATTATAGGTTCTCTCTTACTTGCCAGAAACGCAATACAAGAATAGGAAGGAAACATTGCCCTTCGCGAAAATGTCTTTTAATATGGTAGTTATGGAATCGTTACTATGGAGGTTTATGAACATGTCAAAACAACCACTATTTTTTGAACCGGTTTTTAAGGAGCGGATTTGGGGAGGGTTGGAGCTTGAATCTTTTGGTTATGAGCTTCCTTCTAACCAGACTGGCGAGTGCTGGGCGTTTGCTGCTCACAGCAATGGCCAGAGTATTGTGAAGAACGGGGAGCATAAGGGGGTAACATTAGGCGAGTTGTGGGAAAATCAGCGTCAGTTGTTCGGAAATATTGAGGGGGACCGTTTTCCGTTGTTGACGAAAATTCTTGATGCTGCTCAAGATTTATCGGTTCAGGTGCATCCGGATGATGAGTATGGTCTTAAGCATGAAGGGGACTTGGGTAAGACGGAATGCTGGTATATCATCGATTGCGTGGAAGGTGCGGAAATCATTTACGGCCATACCGCAAAATCAAGGGAAGAGCTTGCGGCGATGATTCATGACGGCAAATGGGAAGAACTCCTGACAAGGGTGCCTGTAAAGCCAGGAGACTTTTACTTTGTTCCAAGTGGGACAATTCATGCAATCGGAGCAGGAATTGTCATTCTGGAAACCCAGCAAAATTCGGATACAACTTACAGGGTTTATGATTATGACCGCAAGGATAAGGAAGGCAATCTGCGCGAGCTGCATATCGAGCAATCGATTGCGGTAACGACTGTTCCTGCGGCAAAGCCGGAAATCAAGCCCGTTGTCAACACATCAGGCGATATGAAAATCACTACCTTTGTGAAAAGTGACTATTTCACTGTTCATAAATGGGAATTAGCAGGCTTAGCTAAATGGAATCAGGACCTTTCCTTCCAACTGGTCAGTGTCATTGAGGGTACAGGATCACTCATTTTTAGCGGCGAGAAGTATCAGTTCAAGAAGGGGGACCATTTCATGCTCCCATCTGGGATGGGAGAATTTGAACTGGATGGAGTAGCGAAAATGATTGTTTCGCACTTGTAAAATGTCAGCAGCGAATGTCTAGTAAAAATAGATATTTGCTGCTTTTTTCTTAAAAGTAACCCAGAAAGCGAGGCGAAGAAAATGGTTTGGAAAATTACGCAATCAACCACGAAAAAAGTGGACAGGTTCATGGTTACCGTTGATCGGGTTATTCTCCCAAATGAGGAAGAGAAGACCTTTTCGTATTTGGAGTTTGCAAAAGGAGTCTGCATCCTTCCGGTAACGGAAAACAATGAGGTCGTTTGTCTTAAGCAATATCGCCATGCGATGAAAGGCTGGCAATGGGAACTGCCAGCAGGAATGATAGAACCTGAGGGAAGCTCTCCGCTTGAGATCGCCAAAAAAGAGCTGGAGGAAGAAACAGGCTTCGTTGCTGAGCATTGGCTTGATCTCGGCAGCTTTTATCCTTCTCCAGGATCAACAACAGAGGAAATCTTCCTGTTTGCCGCCGCTGGCTTGACGAAGACAGAACAAAAGCTTGAAAACAGCGAGCAAATTGAACTGCATACGATGTCGATGGAAGAGTTAAAGAATCTGGTGGCCGAAGGGACCTTTAAGCATGGCGCCGGACTGGCGGCTATTCTTAGATATCACTTCAAGACGGATAATTAGGGTGATATCCAGTTAACAAATTTATATCTTTATTGTCTCATTGTATTTAATTCTGTATATACTTGCTCCCAAATCGCTCCTGCTGTGTCGTCTTGTATATACGGTGTAAATCCTAACTTCAAGTAAGCGTTAATGGCTTTAAGGTTGGTTGTCTGGGTTTTCAGATAGGCTTTTTGGTGTGTGCTGGCCAATTGATGGAGCAAGAAGGCGAGCAATGGTTTTGCTAGTTTTTTCCCCTGGTATTCCGGCACAATTCCCACCCAGTGGATCCGCCCCATTTCCTCGCCGTTCAGCTCCCCATACCAGGCGCTTGCGGTACCTATCGCTTGTCCAGCTTCATTTTCGAGAAAAAACATCCTTTTTCTGACTTCGGCTGGATAAGGAGCGAATTCTTGCTTGAAGCGATCCAGCCCTGCATTCACCGAATCAAACTCTCCGGCATTTGTTAAAATGGCAGCCCAATCTTTTTCATCATTTTCAAAACTTCTAATATGATAAGCTTCTGGAACAGGATAGGTGGGAATATTGGATAGGGAGTGTACCATGATGAGCGGCAGTCTTTGCATAGGAAATCCTCCAAAAAAAGTTTTCTAATATCTCAAGGTCCTGAGCTTTACCCTGTGTAACACTGACCTTTGATCTATTTGGATACTATCAACACAATTTCATTTGATTTTTAGTAGATATCTCTTGCTTTCACATGTCATTCCTTTCTCGTACATTCCTATTTTTAAAGTTAAAAGTACATGAAAAAAAGGAGCTCCTTGGTATGGCGCAGGGTGTCAAATCCAAAGAAATGACCCCTAATTTAGTAACCAAGGAAGACTCCAAAAATGATTTTAATCAAAATCAGAAAAAAAGTCTTAGTCGAACAATTTTATATCATAAGCGTCTAATACATATTTTGGTACGAAAAATCGGGCGGTTACAAGCGGATCGACAATTTGCGATATTTGGGTCTGTCCAACTGCACTCATCAGCATTGTTAGTTGGCTCAATGGCAAATCGGTTTTGGGGAGGAGCAGGTCGATCATTTCTTCGACAGAAGTTTTGGCAGCCTCGTCTAACGTTGCTGCCGATACAATAGTTGCGACTCCTTCTTCTGATATCAGCACTGGATGCTTTAAAGACTGTCCCTTGATCACTGTCAGAGTCACTGTTACCTCACCCGCGATTTCAATTCCAGAGACACCGACTTCGCCATCTCCCATCGCTGCATGCAGGTCGCCTAATGCGAATAACGCTCCTTCGGCAAAAACAGGGAAGTAGAGAGTAGCGCCTTCGGTAATAAGCTTTGTATCCATATTTCCTCCATGCTCACCTGGAGTTCCACAGGAGACGGGTTCTCCAGCTGGAGCAACGCCAATTACTCCAATCATTGGATTTAGAGGAATTTGGAGTCTTTCGTTAAAAATAGCTTTTCCGTCTCGAATGGGAATCATCTTTGCTTCGAATTTCTCGAGGCGGTGTCCCATAACTCCTAAATCGGGCCCAGTTGCCATGACTCCTTCATTCTTCAGTTCCATTTTCTCAATTTTAACCGAAAGAATATCCCCTGGCTGAGCAGTCTCTACATAGATTGGCCCTGTAGCTGGATTGATTTTATCCCAATTAATCGAGTTGATCTCTGTATCATTCGAACGAATCTGATTTTGAAAGCAATCATAGGTTTCGATTTTAATTGTAGAACCAGAAGCGACTGATTTCACGGGTTTATTTTCCTTGCTAAAAGCGTAAATAGCATCCTTGCATGCAAGTGCCTCTCCCATTTGTGATCCTCCTAAAGTTTTTGGTTTTATTATACGTCAGTTTGATAAAGTGTCAAATTATTTAGAATTGAAAAAGAAAACTAGAATTATAATTGACTATTTGAAAAATAAACAATAAACTGTTAACAATGTACAGTTAACAGTTTTTCCAAGGGAGGGATGCAACCAACATGACGATTATTGTAAACACCCTGCAGCAAGAAGCGATTCATACTATAAGAAAACTGATTATTGATGGCGACTTAAAGTTGGGTGAGAGAGTGAATGAGGTAGAAGTTGCTAATTTGTTGAATGTAAGCAGAGGGCCAATTCGAGAGAGCTTAAGGATTTTAAGCCAGGAAGGATTGGTAACGTATGTCCCCAGAAAAGGGATGTTTGTCACTCCATTAGAAAAAAGTGATATCCAAGAGATCTATGATATCCGCTTTTACCTCGAGAAGAATGCGGTCGAATTAGGCTTTCATAATGTTTCTTCTAAAATGGTAAAAAAATTAGAGGAAATAATCTCAAGAATGGAGGAAGCTTCAAAGAACAATCGAAAGGATTTGCTGGTTGAACTAGACTATGAATTCCACAAGCAAATCATTGCATTATCTGGCTATAAAAGATTAAAAGATAGCTGGGACTCGTATACTGCGTTAATTGATCTGATTTTTGCGGAAGTATTTCGTCTCAGCAGTGAGAAGGTAGAGGATATTCCTCATACTCACCGAATGTTAGCAGATGCTCTTAAGTTGGGAAAAAAGGATCACTTTATTGCTGAACTGAAGGACCATTATGCAAAGGGGAAGGAGAAGCTGCTATCAGCCTGGGATAGCAGAATCGATTAAATTACATTTAGGGAGGTCTACACGATGACACAAGTTAAGGCAAGTACGGGAGTAGGAGCCGCAACGGCTGCTGCTGCCAATTATAATCAAGAACTCCGAAGGGTTCTTACCTTTAAGGATCTATTAATTTATGGAATGGTTTTTATGGTTCCAATCGCCCCAATGGGGGTGTATGGAATTGTTTCGCAGCAAAGCTTTGGAATGGTCCCTCTCGTTTATCTGGTTGGAATCATCGCCATGGTCTTTACGGCTTTTAGCTACAGCAGGATGAGTCGAGAGTTTCCAATTGCAGGATCTGTTTATTCCTATGTACAGCGAGGTCTCAATCCGCATATTGGATTTTTGGCAGGCTGGATGATCCTTGTGGATTACATCTTGGCACCTTCGTTGTTATATGCATTTTCTGGATTATGGCTGAATAGTCTTGTCCCGTCGGTGCCTGCTTTTGTCTGGGTATTATTATTTATTATCCTCAACACCATTATCAACGGACGTGGCGTTCAGCTGGCTGCTAAAACGAACTTCATTTTACTGGGAATTGAGGTTCTGGCGTTATTCATATTCATCGGGTTCGCTGTCAAATTTGTCTTCATGGATGGATTGGGCGCAGGTGGATTCTCGATGGCTCCTCTTTTCCAGGCTGAACATGTCAACTTGGGTTTTATCGCTACGGCAACCTCGATTGCTGTGTTAAGCTTCCTAGGATTCGATGGAATCAGTACATTGTCAGAAGAGACGCAAGATCCTCAGAAAACAGTTGGGCGTGCAACAATTGCTGCACTTGTGATCCTTGGTTTGATCTTTATGGCACAAACTTATTTGGCTGCATTGGTTCACCCACAGTACACCAATCTTGATCCGGACATGGGCTTTTTCGATATTGCAAAAGAAGCAGGCGGTAGTTTCCTTTACTATACTTTAATCATTGTGAATGTACTTGCTGTTGGTGTTGCCAATGCACTTGCGGCTCAATCGGCTATTTCAAGAATCTTGTACTCGATGAGCCGGGACAAACTTTTACCAGGATCAAGCTTTTTAGGAAAGATTCACCCTAATTACAAAACACCATTTAATGCGACCGTTTTTGTAGGAGCTTTGTCTGTAATAGCTGCAAATGTGCTATCGATTGAAACGATTATCAAGTTTGTCAATTTCGGTGCTTTAACATCGTTTATGTTGTTGAACTTGACCGTGTTCGTGTACTTCTATCTTAAAAAGAAAGAACGCGGTACGAGAGGATTTTTTCAGTATGTAGTGTTTCCACTAATCGGATTTGGTGTGATCGCTTATGTTTGGTCTGGTTTTGACAAAATGACCTTCATTGTCGGCTTTAGCTGGCTGGCAATTGGAGTCGTAATCGGTGCGATTAAATCTAAGGGATACAAAGAAGTACCTGCTGCTTTGAAGGACCTATAATGCCTGCGAATATTTCTATAGGGAAGGATTCAATCATTTGAATGGGAGGAAAAAATGATGACCAGTGCACAAACAAAAATTGTACCCATTAGCGGAGGCTTCCATGTATGGACAAGAAGAGTAGGGGAAAGCCCAATCAAGGTTTTGCTGCTACATGGGGGACCGGGAAGTACTCATGAATACCTGTCTTGTTTTGAAAATGAATTGCCGCCCGAAGGAATAGAAATATATTTTTATGACCAGCTAGGATCGTATCATTCAGATCAGCCGAATGATCCTTCGCTTTGGAATGTAGAACGATTTAGAGAAGAAGTAGAAGAGGTTCGTAAATACTTGGGCTTGGATCAGTTTTATCTGTTCGGTTCTTCCTGGGGCGGATTGCTCGGTATGGAATACGCATTGAAATACCAAGAGAATCTAAAGGGATTGATCATATCCAATATGACAGCCAGTATTGCATCCTATGTGGAGCATATCAACCACCTGCGTGACCAGCTTCCTGCCGACATCGTCACGACGATGAAAGCATATGAAGCAGCAGAAGACTATGAAAATCCTGAATACCAGGAGCTGATTCAGATCCATTTGAATGAAAAACATATATGCCGCCTTGTTCCATGGCCAGAGTCCGTGGTCAGAGGATTTTCGCGAATGAATCCTCAAGTGTATAACACGATGCAAGGACCTAATGAATTTTTGGTTAACGGAACGTTCAAGGATTGGGATCGCTGGGACGATATCCATGAAATCAAAGTGCCGACACTGATTCTGGGCGGAAAATATGACTCGATGGATCCGGAAGACAAAAAAGAAATGGGCAGACGTATCCCCAACTCACGCGTAGGCATTTGCGAAAATGGCAGCCATCTATCGATGTGGGATGATTCCGAAACCTACTTTGCTTTCATTAAAAACTTCATTAAGGATGTGGAAGCTGGGAAGCAAATTGGACCAGCAAATCATTCAGCAAAAGCATAAAAACAGCGACGAGGGCAACAGCTCTCGTCCCTTTTTTATTTAATGGCGGAGAGCAGGGAAAAATCTCAAAGAATAAGCGTTTTTCCGAGCGGCAGGAACACATTTTACTCTTTTTTCAGATAGTCTTCCTCAAATTTCTTAATCGTCCTGCTAATACGGTCGAACAAGGGTAACTTCGGACAGGTTTCGCAGGAAAAGAGGAAAAGTAGTCCGAACAGGGGCCAACTTCGGACAGGTTTCGGCGGAAAAAGCGAAAAGTAGTCCGAACTAGAGTCAACTTCGGACAGGTTTTGTGGGAAAAGGCGGAAAGTAGTCCGAACAAGAGCCGAGTTCGGACAGGTTTGGCAGGAAAAGACGGAAAGTAGTCCGAACTGGAGCCAAGTTCGGACAGGTTTTGCAGGAAAAGGTGAAAAGTAGTCCGAATAAGAGCCAAGTTCGGACAGATTTCGGCAGAAAAAGCGAAAAGTAGTTCGAAGAAGAAGGGCCAATAGGAACCGTCTAAAAAAGCGCCTACCATACAAAAGTTTCCCTTCTTATGTTATGGTTGAACCGCCACCAGCAAACCGGGTGATTAGGAGGAAAAAATGTCGACGAGAGTTGGCAATGCAATTTTTTTCGCTGACAAAAGTCTGATTTGTGGGTAAAATTATCAAAACGAGAGTAAGAGGGATTATATGAATAATCGACACTATGAGGTATTGAAGGTCTTGCTCGAAAGGGACCAAACCTTTTCTGTAAAAGAGTTGGCTGATATCGCGGGGTGCTCGGAGAAAACGATCAGGAATGATTTTAAAATAATAGACGATTGGCTCGATGCGGAGACGAACTTGCGAATGGTTAGGAAGCCAGGTCTGGGGATTTTTATCGACGGGAACCAGCAAGAAAAAGCAACGATTTTCCAAAGAGTGAAGAAAATGAACGGCGATGAGGTTTCGGATACTTTAAGGAAGCTGAACATTATCAAAATGCTGTTGTTAAAAGATGGGCCCTCCACATTACAAGACTTTGCTGAGCATTTTTATGTCAGCAAGACTGTGATTCGGAGTGACCTTGAAGAAATAGAAGAGTGGCTCGCAAGGTTTGAGTTGCGATTATTAAAGAAGCAGGGGCATGGGATTGAAGTGATTGGCGTAGAAAAGAGTTGGCGAAGTGCACTTTCCCAGGTTACCCATTTGATCATTCAAGCGGCTGCGGAGGAACGGAGATCGGTTGGTAGTATATTTGAACAAGGGGAAATTGATTTTACGAGAAGCAGGTTAAGGAAATTGGAAGGCGAACTTGGGTTTTCTTTTACAGATGAGGCGCTTGAAAATCTAGTGACCCATATTTTAATATCGATTAAAAGGGTGAAGCAAGGCAGCAGGATTGAGCTTTCGAATGAGGAGATAGCCCAGATAGAAAGAAAGGCTGAATATGGGATAATCCGTCAGTTTGCCAAGGATCTTGAAAAAGCTATGGCAATCAACCTTCCTAAGGAAGAAATAATGTATATCACTGTTCGAATCCTTGGTTCGAGGATTTATTATCCTTCCACGATTGATGTGGCGAAAATGGGAAATGAGTTGGCAAAACTGGATCAGGATGCTGTTTCTTTTACCAAAAAGTTGATATCAGCCGTTTCTGATGTGACGGGAGACCCATATTTTAATGACCACCATTTGTTGATCGGGCTAGCATTGCATATGCAAACGACTTTTTACCGGCTAAAGTACTCTTTTCCAGTGAAGAACCCGTTGCTGCACGACATAAAAAGAATGTATTTTACGCTATTTGAAACGATTTTTTATGTGATGCCAGCTGTTTTGCAAGAGGAAAAGCTCACTGTTCCTGAGGATGAAATCGCCTATATTACCCTGCATTTTCAGGCTTCATTTGAGAGGCTTGGCAAGCAAACTTCTACCAACAGGAAGGTGCTGCTCGTATGTTCGATGGGTGTAGGCATGTCGCAGCTGATGCAGACGAAGCTCGAAAGGAAATTCCATCATCTTGAGATAGTCGGAACTTCCTCCGTCAAGGATAGCAAAAAAGAAATCAACGAGAAAAAACCAGATCTGATCATCAGTACCGTACCATTTGAAAGTAGCTCGGTACCACTAATCACGGTTTCTCCTTTTCTAATGCTAGAAGAAGAAAGGAAGATAAAAGACTTTTTAGAGAATCCTGTTCCTGAACAACTAGCAAAAAACTATCCGACCATCGGCTGGCTGATGGAGAAAGACTTGATCGTGATAAATTCAGAACGGACTACCAGGCCGGGAATTATTGGCAGACTCGCAGACCTTCTGATAGAAAAAGGAGCTGCAAAACCTGAATATAAGCAATCTGTTTACTTGCGGGAAGAACAGTCCTCTACCGTTATCGGTAGCGGCATTGCGATTCCGCACGGAAACCCTGATTTTGTCAATGAAGCCAAACTAGCCGTCGCTCTGTTCCAAAACCCGATTCCGTGGGGGAGTGAAAAGGTTTCAGTAGTGTTCCTGCTGGCAATTGATCATAAAAATAAAGGCATGTTAAAAGAGTTGTTCAAAGAAATCTCACGGTTGATGGATGATCAAGCAGACGTGCAGAAATTAAGGGAATTATCATCAGCTGAAAAAGTGGGGAAGTTTTTTCAGTAAAAGTGAAAGCGTTTTTCCTTAATTTCATATTGCCGGAACTTACGGTAAAAGTAGTACTTTTGGATTGGTTCGTTTCGGGTATGATAAGGATGTAATTATTGTTACTCTATTCTTCGAGGAGGTATACAAAATGAAGTTATTGGCGATTACATCCTGTCCAAATGGTATTGCTCATACGTATATGGCAGCAGAAAATCTTCAGAAAACGGCTGAAAAGCTGGGTGTTTCCATTAAGGTTGAAACGCAAGGCTCGATCGGTGTGGAAAATGAATTTACCGCTGACGAGATCGAAGCAGCCGACGGCATTATTATTGCAGCAGATAAAACGGTAGATAAAAGCCGGTTTGTTGGAAAAAGGTTGTTTGAAACTGGGGTTCAAGATGGGATTCATAAAGCAGAGGATTTAATTAAGCGCTTTGAAACTGGGAATGTACCAGTGTATAAAGGCGATCACCAATCGACAATTAATAAATTGAAGGAAGAAAGAAAGAGCAAGCAAAACCCTGTTTACCGCCACTTGATGAATGGAGTTTCTTATATGATCCCATTCGTTGTTGTTGGCGGACTATTGATCGCTCTTGCTTTAGCATTAGGAGGGGAACCGACAGATACTGGCCTGGCAATTCCGGAAGGGTCGATGTGGAACAAGGTTCTTAGTGTAGGTGCAGCAGGTTTCACATTCATGGTGCCAATTCTTGCTGGATTTATCGCAATGAGCATTGCGGACCGTCCGGGTCTTGCTCCTGGTATGATCGGCGGCTATATTGCAGCAAATGGAAGTTTTTACGACAGTGAAGCAGGTGCTGGTTTCCTTGGAGGAATCCTTGCTGGTTTTGTAGCTGGTTACGTTGCGAAGTGGATTAAAACTTGGCCGATTCCGAAAATGCTTCAGCCAATTATGCCGATTCTGGTTATTCCGCTTTTAGCATCATTAGCGGTTGCATCTTTGTTTATCTTCATAGTCGGTGCTCCGATTGCAAGTTTGATGGATGGATTGACTGCCTTCCTTAATGGAATGCAGGGCGCAAGCAGCATTGTGCTTGCTTTACTCCTCGGCGCGATGATTTCATTTGATATGGGTGGTCCTGTCAACAAGGTTGCCTTCCTGTTTGGTGCAAGTATGATTGGCGCAGGAAACACCGAGGTGATGGGGGCAATTGCAGCAGCAATCTGTGTCCCGCCGCTCGCTATGGGCGTCGCAACTTTATTGAACAAGAAGAAATACGAAGAAGCCGAACAAGAAGCAGGAAAAGCGGCACTGGCAATGGGTCTCGTAGGGATCACGGAAGGTGCTATCCCCTTTGCTGCAAAAGATCCGCTGCGCGTTATTCCTAGTATTATGGTTGGATCCATGCTCGCATCCGTTATCGCCATGCTTGGCAATGTGGGCAATAACGTCCCACACGGAGGACCGGTCGTAGCTGTTCTTGGAGCGATAACAAACCCAGTTATGTACTTCATTGGCATTCTTGCAGGAGTCTTTGTCGCAGCCTTTATGGTAAACTTATTAAAAAAGAACGTCTAAATCAACTTTGCGAAGCAACTGATAGGAGTGTTATCGATGAAATTAACCGATTTGACGAACCGCGAGCTAATTAGCACAGAGCTTAAAGGCTCCACACAAAAAGAGATTATCGATGAAATGATCGAAAAGCTTGATGGAGTAGGTGTGCTTAAATCAAAGCGTAAATTCAGGAAGGCGATTGAAAAACGGGAAGAAGAAGGCAGCACAGGAATCGGTTTCGGTATTGCCATCCCTCACGGCAAGTCAAAAGCTGTAACATCTCCTCAGGTTGCTTTTGGCATTAAAAGGGAAGGAGTGGATTGGAAAAGTGCCGATGGCTCATTGGCCAAGCTCATCTTCATGATTGCAGTTCCCGAAGAAAGCGCTGGGAACGAGCACTTGAAAATCCTGCAAATGCTTTCCCGTAAATTAATGAATGAAGAGTTCAGAGAGTCGCTGATCCATGTCCAGACAACAGACGACGCATATAAGCTGCTTGAAGAAATCGAATAGGAAAAATGCAGAGGAGAGATGAATCAATCTCTTCTCTTTTTTATGGAAGGAGACAGTAATCATGCTTGAGAAAATTCATAAAGGCTTGGTTGTATCGTGTCAGGCTTTGGAGAACGAGCCTTTGCACAGCCCGTTTATTATGGGCAGAATGGCGCTTGCGGCAGAGCACGGAGGAGCTGTAGGAATCCGGGCAAATACAGCGGCGGATTTATATGAAATCAAGAGGAATGTAAAACTCCCGGTAATTGGAATTGTAAAGCAGGACTATTCGGACTCCAAAGTCTACATCACGCCTACGATCAAAGAAGTGGAGGAGCTAGTCTTTGCTGGAGCTGAGATGATTGCCACCGACGCAACAAAGCGAAAACGTCCTGGTGAAAACGATCTGCAAACCTTTTTTACAGAAGTAAAACAGAAATTTCCGCAACAACTGCTGATGGCAGACATAGCGACGGTGGGAGAGGCATTTTTTGCGCAGGAATTAGGATTTGATTGTGTTTCCACTACTTTAGTCGGCTATACCGTTGAAACAGCTGGACAGAAAGTATATGATCATGACTTTCAGCTTTTAAAAGAAATGATTGCTAACGTAAACATTCCGGTAGTTGCTGAAGGAAATATTCTTACGCCAGAGATGGCCAAAAGATGCTTGGAATTAGGTGCCCATGCGGTTGTTGTTGGGGGAGCGATCACGCGGCCGCAGACTATTACGAGAAGATTTGCGGAAACGATGAAGGGGCCGGATCCACAGAGTATGACATGGATCTGTAAATGAAAGAAGCATCGGGAACGACTGCGTTCCCGATGCTTCTTCATTGATCCATTACAATACTTTTCCTAGAAATGCTTTAGTACGTTCGTGTTGTGGGTTACCAAATAATTCACTAGGTACATTTTCTTCCACGATAAAACCGCCGTCCATGAAGATAACGCGATCGCCGACTTCACGGGCAAAGCCCATTTCATGCGTGACGACGACCATTGTCATTCCTTCGCGGGCAAGATCTTTCATTACCTCGAGAACTTCTCCGATCATTTCGGGATCAAGCGCGGAGGTAGGTTCATCGAACAACATAACCTTTGGTTCCATTGCAAGAGCTCTGGCAATAGCGACACGCTGCTTTTGGCCGCCGGATAACTCTCCCGGATAGCTATTCGCTTTTTCCTCGAGCCCTACTTTTTTCAGAAGTTGAAGGGCTGTCTGTTTCGCTGCCTCTTTGTCCGCACCCCTCGCTTTGATTGGGGCCAGCGTAATGTTTTCCATCACGGTCATATGCGGAAAGAGATTGAAGTGTTGGAACACCATTCCTACTTCCTGGCGAATTTTATTGATGTTGATTTTCGGGTCGGTGATATCATGTCCATTGACAATGACATGGCCATCTGTGATATCTTCAAGCCTATTCAAGCATCGCAGGAAGGTACTTTTTCCAGAACCGGAAGGACCGATGACACAAACCACTTCCTGCTCCTTCACCTCTGTACTAATATCTTTTAACACTTCGAGTTGCCCGAAGGATTTTTTTAAATTATCGACTTGAATCACGCTCATCGCTGTTCATACCTCCTCTCTAAATAGTCGCCGAGTTTGGTAAGTAAGTATATTAGAATGAAATACATTAATGCTACCATTCCCCAAATTTTAAAAGGTTCATAGGTTGCTGATACAACGACTTGTCCTCTTTGTGTCAGTTCCGCAATGCCGATGACGGATAAGAGAGACGTGTCCTTCAGGCTAATGATCGCCTGGTTTACAAAGGTCGGCAGCATCCTTCTTAATGCCTGCGGCAAAATGACATAACGCATCGTCTGCGCACCGGTCAGACCGAGTGTTCGTGCTGCTTCCGTCTGGCCTTTGTCGATAGACTGGATGCCGGCTCGGACGATTTCGGCGATATAGGCACCCGCATTGATGGCGATACCAACAATCCCGGCAGTGACTGGCTGAAGCGATATGAACGGCAGGGTATTCAAGCCGAAATAAATAAAGAATAATTGAACGAGGAAAGGTGTTCCGCGGACAAAGTTTATGAACCAAATCGCGACCCACCTTAAAGGTGAAATCGGTGAAAGGCGGAAAAGTGCTGTAATTAACCCGATGATGAATCCGAACAGCAACCCAATTACGGTGATATACGCTGTCAGTTTTAACCCGGCCCATAAAACGGGAAGGGCCTCCTGGAAAATCTCCATATTCAAGCTCCTTTCATTTCTCGAAAAAGACAGCGCGCTTTACAAGAGCGCGCTGAAAATGTTGTTACTCTTTGTGCTGAAAATTTTTTACTCTCCAAGATACGTTTTTAAGATCTCGTCATACTTGCCATTATCACGAATTTTTTGAAGGCCGCTGTTTATTTTGCTAAGCAGGTCCTGGTTCGTGCCTTTTTTTACAGCGATACCATACTGGTCGCCGTTCAAGCGATCTCCGACGGTCTTCAGGTCAAGCTTGCTTGTTTTAATCGCATACGCGATAACAGGGTAGTCTTCAATCAAAACATCTGCATTCCCATTGGCAACTTCCTGGAACATCGATGGGCTGTCATTGAACTGTCGAACTTCCTTAATGCCAGCTTCTTCTTTGATCTTCTCGGCATATTGAGCACCTGTTGTACCATTTTTAACGGCGACGACCTTGCCTTTCAAGTCATCCATGCTAGTAATGTCACTATTATTTTCTGACACAACAAGTGTTAACCCGGCATCAAAGTATGGATCGGAAAAGTCGACTTTTGCTTTGCGCTCATCGGTGATGCTCATACCAGCGATGGCTACATCCAATTGATCAGCAAGAATCGCAGGAATAATTCCGCCAAAGTCCATCGGCTTCAATTCAATTTTAAAGCCTTCTTCCTCGGCAATCGCATTGATGACATCAATATCGATTCCCTTATACTCGCCGCCCTCTTCAAATTCAAACGGAGGATAAGTCGTATCGACCCCAACAGTATACGTTTTGCCAGCGTCGCCACTTCCCCCGCTAGTTGTTCCATCGTTCGATCCGCATGCAGCTAAAACAAGCATCATTGCCATTAAAAAGCTCACTAACTTTACTCTTATCATCCAACCCCTCCACTCTCTTGCTAATTCAGTTCATAAGTCATGATATCAAAGATATTCAGTTTAATGCAATGGAAAAAACTTTCGGGACTTTTGGCGGCGGGAGGAAAGGAAGGTTTGTTGTATATTTATGTAACGAAAAGAGTAAACACAGTGGATTAGGCAGTCCTTTTTGAGATAAGCATTGAGATCACCTTTAAGACAGACTACTATTAATTTAAAGGCAGTTTACGGATGTTCTTTTTCCTATGGAAATTAATTTGAAAGGGCGGATGTTAACATGGAAAGCAGCAAATACCTGTTCAAAATCTTATGGAATCGCACTTGTTACAGAAAAGTGCAGTTATCAGGGAAATCACACGCTTTTGGATCTTCACAAATTAATACAAAAAGTACGCAAGCCATATGAAAGAAGGTGCAAGTTAAAGTTAACGCCCTTCTTTTTCTTTGTTCTCTAATAGAGCTCAAAATTTGTCCGAAGTAGACCCCCGTTCGGACAGCTTTCCGGTTTTTCCCACAAAAGCTGTCCGAGTTTCTTCCAAATTGGCACTGAGAATAATAATTTTAGTAATGTTTGATTGAGTTTCTCCGGCAAGAGAGGAAAAATGCATGGATACAGCCCGAAAAGGGGTGTATTTTAGATTTTCCCACTTCTATACGGCCAGCTCATCTCGAAGATTATCCGCTTAGGGATACTAATATCCCGCCTAAATTATGTAGTGTCACGAAATAAGTTTCTTTGCAAGATAGAGTCATGATATGATAAAAAAAGTCTCATATAAGGGGGCTTCGAGAATGAATTCACTTAAGTCAACAGCCATGTGGCTCGCCGGGGTCCAATGGTTATTTTTTATGTTTGCTAATACGGTTGTCATTCCGATCACGATCGGGCATGCTTTTGATCTCTCCGCGGCAGAGACAGCTTCGGCATTGCAGCTTTCGTTTATTTTTACAGGTGTAGCCTGCATTCTTCAAGTATTGATCGGTCATAAGTATCCGATTATGGAAGGTCAGGCGGGCCTATGGTGGGGGGCAATCCTCAGCATTGCTGCCTCAGCTTCGGCAGCCGGCTATACCCTGACGGAAGTAGGAGGTTCTCTATCACTCGGTATCATCCTTTCAGGAATCCTTGTTGCCACCCTTGGACTTTTAGGAATTGGCAAAATCCTCGACAGGATGTTCACTCCTGTTGTGATGAGTGAGGTGATGTTTTTGCTTGCAAGCCAACTGATCCTTATTTTTGTGAAAGGAATGTTTGGTATTACCGAAAATGGCGGGATAAATATGCCTGTTGCTGCTCTTTCGGTTTTTCTTGTCATCCTGGTCGCATTTCTTACTATAAAAGGACCAGGCTTAATCAGTAACTTCTCTATTTTGATCGGGATTGTTATTGGATGGATCCTTTTTGCATTCTTTTTCGATACAGAGCCGCAAGCGGAAGCAGGATCAGGGAATTTGTTCATGCTTTTTCCATGGGGGGAACTGCATTTCAACTCGGGAATTGTCTTATTCGCTGTTCTTGCCGGTTTGGTGAATACGACAAATACGATGGCTTCTGTGAAAGGGGTCGCGTCCCTTTTGAAAAAAAACCCAGATGAGGGAACATACCGCAGGGCGTTCCTGCTTACCGGAGCAAATTCGGTTTTTGCAGGACTCTTTGGCCTAGTTCCTTATGCGCCATACATCTCATCGATTGGATTCCTTCAGTCGACGAGGATCATGAACAGGGCGCCGCTTTTGATTGGAGGCGGATTGTTTGCGATCCTTGGCCTGGTGCCTCCGCTCGGTTCGTTTTTTTCTACTCTTCCTGCAAGTGTGGGGAATGCAGTCCTCTTTGTTGCTTATCTGCAGTTATTTAATGGAGCAGTCAGGAATCTTGAAGGGATCGAACTGAGCCATAAAACAATATACCGTATTGCCGCACCGGTCCTATTCGGAATAGCCTTGATGAATATACCGGCATCTGCATTCAGTACAATTCCAATGATGATTAGACCGCTCGTGTTTAATGGAATGCTGATGGGAATTCTTTTGGCAATTCTCTTGGAAAATACTGTCCGATGGGATAAATTTAACCGGTAAAAGAATAACGTACAGAACAGTCCTGCTTTTTAATTTGATTTTCCTTTCCTCTTCAAGGCAGGATAAAGGCTTATGGCAAGATGGATGTTCAAGAACTGGCTGCTGTCTGAAAGGCTTACCCCGAGGATTTCTTCAATCCTTTTTAGTCGATACATCAATGTATTCGTATGGATATGCAGGGATTCTGCCGCTTCCTTTGCTTTTTGGTTATGTTCAAGCCAGGCAAACAAGGTTGGCATTAGCTCGCCTTTTTTTGATTTATCATATGTTATCAGCGGACCAAGCACTTCCTCCATAAAATCTGTAAGTTCTCCTTCTGAATTTTGGAGGAGAAGTCGCTGTACTCCTAAATCCCTGTAACTGATGATTTGGTTTTTTGCTCCATTGCTCTTGATAAACTGGATACACTTTGCCGCCTCCTGAAGAGATTTGGAAGCCATCATTAGACCAGAGTGGATCCGGCCGATCCCAATCGAAACGGTTGTGCCCTAGCTTTTTAGAGCAATTTCTTTTTGAAGCAGAGATACCAGCTCTTTTACATTTTGTGAAGCGAAGGTTGTCGATACTTTCTGCTGAAAAGCGAGTATGACGACGATTTGGTCCTGTCTTTTGGCTACAATGCCTTTAAGATGATTTTGCTGAAAAGCTCTGTTTGCCATTGAAGCCAGATGTCTTAAAATGCTTGTCCTCTTCTGGAAATCATCGACATTGTCCAAATGGACGATAATTGCCATGAAATACCCATTTTGATCAAAGTCAAAAAGCCTTGCCTTCTGTAGAATGGACTCATCCAGGTGCCCCTTTGATAGCCCATCAATCAATTCCCCGTGCATTCGCTCTTCAGCGTCAAAAACCGCCTGGTTCTTCACAAGTTCCAGAGATAGGACAGTACACGCATGTTCGAGAGCTGAAATATCAACCGTACTGATTTCATCTCTGGCTGCAATCGCCAGCGCCCCAAGAAGCCTCGGCTTTGTGCCGACTGGTAAAATGGCGAGCCTGGTTCTGTCGTCGTGAATTTGCTCATAGGTTGGAAAGTTGCTGAATCCCGAGCCTTTTAGTTGGGATATAGCTGTAGATCTTGCCCTTTCAATATCTTCCTCAGGGAAGTCACTGTCATGGGAGGCTGCAATCAGCTCTCCAATTTCATCAAAAAGAAGCAATTGCAGTCCGATTTTTTTGTGAAGAAAACCAAGAATGGACGGAAGCCCCTCGCCATTCAGAACGAGATCGGCCAAACTGTTGTGTATTTCCACCGACCTGGAAAGTGCGAGGTTCTGCTCGGTTATCATGTTGTTCAGATGTTCAAGCTGTTTGACTGCATTTTCCTGTTCCCTGTATAAGCTTGCTTTTTCGAGCGCCACAGCAGCCTGATGGGTGATGGCCTGAAGGAGATTAATGTCTTCAGCAATGAATCGTTGCGATGGGTCAAAAGAATCGAGGGTAATAACTCCTATGCATTCCCCCTTCAAAAAAATCGGGGCGCAGATGGTTGAATAGGGAAGGGTTGGAATAGACTCCATCATAAGCCTCATATTTTTAGCTGAAAGGGTTGCTGTTGCTCTTTCAACCTCGGTTCGATTGGAGAAAATGAGGCATTGCTTAGCTGTGAATGCAAGCCCAGTCATCGATTCTCCAGGCTTAAGACGTACTTCCTCGAGGATATTGGATTTAAATTTGCTATCAGATTTGGCTGTCAATACATCGTTTTCTTTGTCATATAAAAACAAAACGCCTCCGCCTGCAGCATCGATAACTGAAACCGTCTGAACCATAATGGAATCAATGATTGTATCGATCTGCAGGGAAGAATTCAACACATTGGATACCTGGATGAGTAATTGCAGCTGCCTGTGGCTCAGCGTTTCTTTCATAAATACACCCCGCTTTTGTTAGAAAACACAAAAAATATGATCTTCTTGTTTATAATATCAAAAAATTCTCCCGATTTTGTGAAAAACACTAATTGTTTGAAAGAAATTTTGTGGAAAAACACATAGAAAAGAATACTCAAACATTTATAATTATTAAAAAATTCAAAAATTGTTTTAGGAGATGTTCGCATGGTAAATCCAAACCGGCTTTGGGAAAGGCTGCAGAAGCTTAGTGCAATTGGAGCGACTGAAAATGGAGGAGTTACCCGCCTTTCTTTTACAAAAGAAGAACGAGAGGCAAAAAAATTAGTTGCTTCATTTATGAAAGAGGCTGGCCTCTCTGTCAGGGAAGATGAGGTGGGGAATCTGATTGGCAGAAGGGAAGGCATTTCTGCAGGAGCACCAGCGGTTCTAACGGGGTCGCATATTGATTCTGTTTATGACGGCGGGAATTTTGACGGGCCACTCGGAGTGATTGCCGCAATTGAGGCTGTCCAGACTTTCGAGGAGGAAGGGATTGCAACTGAGCATCCAATTGAAGTGATTGTATTTACGGATGAAGAAGGAGCTCGTTTCAGTTTTGGAATGATTGGGAGCAGGGGGCTGGCAGGTATCTTGACCCGGGAAGAACTGGAGAATCGGGATAGGCAAGGGATAAGCATTGCTGAGGCAATGGCTGAAAATGGAATGGATCCTGAAAAATACAAAGATGCTGCCCGGAAAAAAGGAGGGGACGTCAAAGCGTACATAGAAGTTCACATCGAACAAGGGAAAGTACTAGAACGCGAAGGCCTCTCCGTTGGTGTTGTTTCCGGTTTGGCTGGCCCGCTTTGGCTGAAGTTTACGGTGGACGGCGAGGCTGGGCATGCTGGCAATACGCCGATGGTAGGCAGACATGATGCTATGGTCGCTGCTTCGAAAATGATTGTGGCTATCGAAGAGGAAGTGAAAAGGATTGGCTCGACTGTCGGAACGGTGGGCCAGCTTCAAATTTTTCCAGGAGGAATTAATATCATCCCAGGCAAGGTCGAATTCTCACTAGACCTACGAGATATCAATGAAGAAACAAGGGACAAGGCTGAACAGGCAATTCTGCAAAGATCCAAAGCGATTGCCGAGGAGCATGGAGTAAGATTATCAGTTGAGGATTTGCAGCGGATTCCACCGGCTCCTTGTTCCAAGGAAATCCAACAGGCAGCAACAGAGGTACTTGAAGAAAATGGAATGCGGGCAGTAACCCTTCCAAGCGGGGCAGGACACGATGGAATGCAATTTACGAATTTTTGCCCAATAGGAATGCTTTTTGTCCGCTCAAAGGGAGGAATCAGCCATGATCCGGCAGAATGGAGTTCGAAGGAAGATTGTGCCGATGGGGCGAAAGTACTCTGCGGAACACTAAAGAAACTAGCAGTTGCAACATCTGAAGTGAAATCCAATTAAAAAAAGGAGTTGTCGTCATGGAAACAAGTGCAACATTGAATCTTAACCGACTTGCAGAAGAAATTTCAGATCAGGTGATCGAATGGAGGAGATACCTACACAGCCATCCAGAGCCATCCTTCCATGAACAAGAAACGGCTCAGTTCGTATTCGACACGCTCTCCGGCTTCGACGGACTGGTATTGTCCCGTCCAACAGAAACGAGTGTCATGGCAAGGCTGATTGGTACCCAGCCAGGAAAAGTACTGGCGATGCGGGCAGATATGGACGCCCTGCCGATTACCGAAGAAAATGATTTTGAATTTAAATCGCAAAACCCTGGTGTCATGCACGCTTGCGGCCATGATGGACATACTGCAATGCTTTTGGGTACGGCGAAGGTGCTGTCCAGCTTAAAAGACCAAATGAAAGGAGAGGTTCGTTTCCTATTCCAGCATGCGGAGGAATTGTACCCTGGCGGCGCGGAAGAAATGATTTCTGCAGGTGTCATGGACGGAGTCGACCTTATTATTGGCACACACCTCTGGGCCCCAACTCCTGTCGGCAAGGTGGGCGTTGTTTACGGACCGATGATGGCTGCTCCTGATACATTCTGGATCACTGTCAAAGGCAAGGGCGGACATGCCGCACTCCCTCACCAAACCATTGACTCCATTGCAGTCGCGGCGCAGATTGTCACAAACCTACAGCATATTGTTTCAAGAAACACGGACCCGCTGGATAATCTCGTCCTTTCTGTAACCCAGTTCCTAGGCGGGACCACTCACAATGTCATCCCGGGTTCTGTCCAGTTGTGCGGAACGGTCCGCAGCTTCGATCCGGCACTTCGTGAGTCAATGCCAGCAAAAATGGAGCGTATCATTAAAGGAATTACGGATGCCCATGAAGCAAGCTACGATTTCAAATACGAATTTGGCTACCGTCCAGTCATTAATGATGAGGAAGTAACCAAGGTGATTGAAGAAACAGTCCGCGAGGTTTTTGGTGACGAAACTCTTGACCTGATGAAGCCGAATATGGGTGGAGAAGACTTTTCAGCGTTCCAACAAAAGGCGCCTGGTTGCTTCTTCTATGTAGGAGCTGGAAATGAAGATAAAGGGATTGTATACCCGCATCACCATGAGCGTTTCACCATTGACGAAGATTCATTGGAAATTGGGGTAAAAACATTTTTGCATGCTGCCTTTAAATTTCAAAAATAACTGGAAGGCCGGCTTTTTTTGCCGGCCCAGCTTACGGAAACGTTTTTCGAAAAAAACCCGAGAAAATTCCGCGCAAAATCATAGGAGGTACTAGACAATGAAAATTCAGCACTTATTGGCCTTCATTCCGTTTATCGGGCTGTTCGGTGGCTTATCGTTCGCCAACAAAGTGACTCCTTACGTTTTAGGGATGCCATTCATTTTATTTTGGATCGTATTATGGGTTGTTCTTACCTCAGGAATCATGGCAATAGTGTACAAGCTTGACCCGGCTGCCGGGAAGGAGGAGACTGAATGAATTCTGCATTATTCATTATTTTTGCATTCCTGCTATTGTCCATTTACCTCGGTGTTCGAGCTAAGAGAGGAAAGGATATGAACCTCGAACAATGGACAGTTGGCGGCAGAGGCTTCGGTACTGTTTTCGTTTTCCTTTTAATGGCTGGCGAAATCTATACCACGTTCACTTTTCTTGGTGGAAGCGGATGGGCTTATGGAAAAGGCGGCCCGACGTTTTACATCCTCGCTTATGGATGTCTCGCATATATTATGAGCTACTGGCTTCTCCCTGCAATCTGGAAGTATTCGAAAAAAAAAAAATCTTATGTCGCAGTCCGACTTTTTTGTCAGCAAGTATAACAGCCCGTATCTCGGGGTACTTGTTTCGATTGTCGGGGTTATTGCACTAATTCCTTATCTTGTCCTCCAATTGAAGGGCCTTGGCATCATCGTTTCTGAAGCATCCTACGGTTCCATTTCGCCTACAGTCGCAATTTGGATCGGTGTTATTTCCGTAACAGTTTATGTCATGATTTCCGGTATCCATGGTTCTGCCTGGACAGCCGTCGTGAAAGATGTCATGATTCTTGGCATCGTCTTGTTCCTGGGGATCTATCTTCCTATTCACTACTACGGTGGCTTCCAACCGATGTTTGAATCAATCGAGGAAGCAAATCCAGGATTTCTTATACTGCAAGATTCTGGGATGAGTATTTCCAGGTTCATCTCGACGGTCATGCTGACTGCTCTAGGATTTTACATGTGGCCGCACACATTCGGTTCCATATATTCAGCACAGAATTCGAATGTTTTCCGTAAAAATGCAATCGTCATGCCTTTGTACCAGCTTGTCCTCCTATTTGTATTTTTTGTAGGATTCGCCGCAATTTTGCAAGTTCCTGGACTGGAGGGGGCAGAAGGGGACCTCGCACTCCTGAAATTGTCCATTCAGGCTTTTGACCCGTGGATTGTTGGGTTCATCGGCGCAGCGGGCTTACTGACGGCCATTGTCCCAGGTTCCATGATTTTAATGGCGGCATCGACATTGCTTGCTAAAAACGTGTATAAAGTTTTCGCCCCGAATACTTCGGATGAAGCGATTTCCAAGTTGGCCAAGAATTTGGTGCCGGTTGTTGCCCTAATTGCATTGGTTTTCACCTTCAATGGTGGCAATACACTCGTCACCTTGCTTTTAATGGGCTATAGCCTTGTGACCCAGCTTTTTCCGTCTCTTGTCAGCAGCTTGTTCAAAAATAATTATGTAACCAAGCAGGGCGCTTTCGCTGGAATTCTTGTAGGGGTACTAACAGTAGCCTATATCACCATTTCAGCCCAAACGGTCGGAACTATGTTCCCATCCTTGCCGCAGGCTATTAAAGACCTAAATGTCGGTATTATCGCGCTAGTGCTCAATATTATCGTTACTGTAATTGTAAGTGCAGCAACCAGAACTGCGCTCGTAACGGGAAAAAATAGATCCGAAGAAATTGCTTAAATGAAAAACCCGTACAGACCATTCCTGTACGGGTTTTTCATTGTGCAGAAAGCCATTAAGCAACTACTACATAATTAAACTGAATGCTTCCTGTCCCTTTTAAACCCGCTCAATCCTCACCGCACAAGCCTTAAACTCCGCCGTTCCTGCGAGGGGGTCGGTTGCGGAATTGGTTAACAGATTTGTGCTTACCTGGTCAGGGAAGTGAAAGGACATAAAAACGAGTCCTTTTGGTTGTTTTTTGCTGATGCTGATTTTGGTCACGATGCTTCCTCTTCTTGAGCTTATCCTTACTTGGTCGCCGTCTTGCAGTCCGTATTTGGCGGCGTCCTCGGCGTGGATCTCCAAGGTTTCTTCGGCATTTTTCCCTTTTTTATAATCTCTTGTTTGCACGCCTGTGTTATAAAATTGCAGTCTGCGCCCGGTCGTCAGCGTCAATGGAAAGTCCTCATCGGGCTCCTCGGCTGGGGGCTGGTAGTGGGTTGGCATGAACTTCGCCTTCATTCCTACTTCATCTGACCAGAGACGGCTATGGAGAAACGGGGTCCCTGGATGAGTTTCATCAGGACATGGCCATTGCAGGCCGCCTTCTTTGTCGATCCGTTCGTACGTTACACCGGCAAAATTAGGGGCGAGCTTGCGGACTTCCTCCCAAATTTCCTCTGCCGACTGGTAGTTCCAGTTCGCTCCCATTTTATTGGCGAGGTCCTGGATGATGTCATGATCATGCCGGGCGAGTCCTGGCCCTTTTAACACCGGGCGGACGCGCTGAATCCGGCGTTCGGAGTTCACGATTGTCCCATCATTTTCCGCCCAGCCTGTTGCTGGGAGGACGACATCGGCAAGCATCGCTGTTCTCGTCAATAAAATGTCCTGAACAACGAGGAAATCGAGGTTTTTGAAAATCTTTTCTATCTGGTGGCCATTGGCGTCCGATTGGACCGGATTTTCCCCTATCACATAGACAGCTTTTATTTCATTTTTCTCCATCGCCTCGAGCATCAAGGTTTGATGCTTGCCATGTTTTTCAGGAACCGGGGTGCCCCACACTTGCTCATGAAGTTTTCTTCCTTCAGGGTCATCAAAATTCCAGCCGCCAACGAGCCTGTTCGGCAGGGCGCCCATGTCACCGCCGCCTTGGACGTTGTTTTGGCCCCTCAGCGGATTCAGTCCTGAGCCATATTTGCCGATCTGCCCGGTCAACAACGCTAAATTTATTAACGCAAAGACATTTTCAGTACCATTATGATGTTCGGTAATCCCGAGCGTCCAGCAGATGGTTGCTTTATCCGCAGTTGCATAAAGTCGGGCGATCTCGCGGATATCTTCCGCAGGAATGCCGGTAACTTGCTCGGCAAATTCCGGGGTGTAGTTTTTAACTTCTTCCTTATAGTTCGCAAACTGTTCGGTTGCATGTTTAATAAATCCCTTATCGACCAAGTCCTCTTCGATAATGACATGACCCATTGCATTCGCGAGAGCAATATCCGTTCCAACACGAACTGGCAGCCATTTGTAGGCAAGTTTCGTCTGGTCAATTTGGCGAGGGTCAATGACGATCATTTTTGTGCCATTCTTTATCCCTCGGCGCATATGGTTAAAAATAATTGGGTGGCATTCTTGCGTATTGCTTCCCCAGACAAGAATCACATCAGTGTCCTCCAGTTCGTCATAAGAACCGGTGGCAGCACCCGTACCAAATACAGTCACCAGACCGGTGACGCTTGGAGCGTGTCAAGTTCGGTTGCAGCTGTCGATATTATTCGTGCCGATGACGGTACGCATGAATTTTCCCGCGAGATAATTTAATTCATTGGTGGATCTCGAGGAGCTGAAGCAGCCAAAGGCATCTGCTCCGTGGTTTTCTTTTATTTGTGAAAATTTAGTGGCTATCAGATGTAGCGCTTCCTCCCAACTGGCTGGTGTTAACTCACCATTTTTTCGGATCAGCGGCTGAGTCAGCCTCCGGTCGCTACGGAGATATCCCCAGCCGAGAGCGCCTTTCACACATGTTTCCCCATGGCTCGAAGGGTTTTCCTTATATCCTTTTACTTTGCTAATCTTGTTATCTTCTGTTTCAACGAGCAGACCGCAGCCCGTACCGCAAAAACCGCAAATTGTTTCTACTTGATCCTGCATGCCGATTTTCTACCTCCCTTAATCAATTTCTTCTACAATCCGATCTGGCCTAGTATAGACGTTCAAAGAGCTGTTGCGAATAAATCCTACCGTCGTCATTCCGAGTTCTTCGGCAAGCTCCAGCGCCATTTCGGTCGGTGCAGATTTTGATAAAACAATCTCACAGCCGATTTTGGCAACCTTTGTGACGATTTCAGAGGAGATCCGTCCGCTGAAAACAATGATTTTATCCTCCAAAGGAACTTGATAACGCAGGCAATGACCGTATATTTTATCAAGGGCATTGTGCCGTCCAATATCCAGGCGGGACAGCAGGACCCCATCTCTCGTACAAAGTGCTGCGTTGTGGACCCCGCCTGTTTCCTGAAAAACAGCTGACCGAGTTTGCATCTCTTCCATTAAACGAAAACAATCCTGATAGGTTAATTGAACATTTACCTGTTTAAAATGGTGCGATAATTTCGCATCGTTAAAAAAAACAAATCCTTGCCTGCTTTTGCCGCAGCAGGAGGTGATATACCGCTTCGAGTGAAATTTTTCATAAAAGGCGTTGGTATAATTCGTTTTCACATGCACAAATCCTTCTTTTTCCTGTGTCCATACATCATCGATATCGGTGAATTTCCTAATGACCCCTTCTGAAGCCAAAAATCCGATTACCATATCCTCGATATATTCCGCTGTGCAGACGAAAGTAGCAAACTCTTTTTCATTCAATTTGATCGTAAACGGTTTTTCCGTCGCAACAACGTCGTCCACTTTTTCAATCTTCCCATTTAGATAACGGGTAATGGTTCGGTTCGTTCTTGTCTGTGTCACGATCATTCGCCCCTCCCGTCCGCAAGCAAAACTAGCTATGCTGTTATTTCCGATTCATTTTGTTTACGAAGCTTCGCCATATCCACTCGGATTAGCAGGGAAATGATGAAGGCGGCGACGAATAACCCTGCAAAAATCGATAAGCTGCCAGCATACGAACCGGTTGTATCTTTTATATAAGCGGCGAACATCGGCCCCACGAGACCGGCCGCTGCCCATGCTGTCAAAATATAGCCATGGATGGCACCGAGCTGCTTTGTGCCAAATAAATCGCCGATATAGGCGGGGATAGACGCAAAGCCACCGCCATAGCACGTATAAATGACCGCAAGCATGACCTGGAAAAGGATGGCATTCGTTGTGTGTGGCAGCATGAAAAACAATCCAATTTGCAGGACGAAGAAAGTCGTATACGTATTCGGACGGCCTATGAAGTCAGAAATCGATGCCCAGCCAATTCGGCCAAGACCGTTAAAAATTCCAATTGCCCCGACCATCGCCGCCGCCGCCGCTGTCCCAATTCCGATCGATTCCATCGCGAGCGGTTTTGCCACCGCCAAAATCGCAATTCCGCAGGTGACATTGATAAACAGCATCAACCATAAATACCAGAACCGGGTTGTTTTTACCGCCTCGTTCGCAGTTAGCTGGGAAAGATCTGTTGCGGACTTTGCTGCACCAGACTCAATTTTTTCCTTATAGCCATTCGGCATCCAGCCCTCCGGCGGTTTCTCCAAATACAAAGACGATGCCGCCATTAAAATGAAGTAAGCGCTTCCTAAAATAAAAAATGTGCTCGCGACGCCAACGCTTTCAATCAAACTGTTCATAATGGGGCTCGAAATCGCCGCAGCAAAGCCAAAGCCCATAATCGCAAGCCCCGTAGCAAGCCCACGCCGGTCAGGGAACCATTTTACCAGCGTTGAAACCGGTGCAATATAGCCAACTCCAAGTCCGATCCCGCCTAAAACCCCATAAAACAGATAAAGGAGAATTTTGGAGCCTAACAGGACGGCAATTCCCGAACCCGCAATCCCAATTCCAAAAAAAGTAGCCGCAAGCAGCCCAGCCTTCCTCGGACCATGCTTTTCCACAAAATGACCCAAAAACGCAGCAGAAAGACCCAAAAACAAAATCGCGATACTAAAGGTAAGCGCCACTTCCGAATCCGACCAGCCAAACAAATTTTTCAGCGGGTTCGTAAAATTGCTCCAAGCATAAACAGAACCAATCGAAATATGAATCCCCACAGCCGCAGCGGCAATCAACCAACGATTTTTCTTCGTTTCAGCCATTCGAACGTTTCCCCCTTTAAAAACTTGATTACAAGCTTTTTATACTGTATGACAAAAAGTGTTACGAAATTCTGACAAGATGAAATTCAGCGCAAAAATCTCTTGACCAAATGAAAGAGAGACATTATACTGTGTGTAACCGGTTACATTAATAGAGCGTAAGGAAACGGAGCGAATAAGATTGGTTACGATGAGAGATGTGGCTAAAAGAGTGGGAGTCTCAGTGGCAACTGTATCCAGGGTGTTAAATGATAGTGGATATGTCAAAGAAGACACGCGAAAAACGGTATTAGCTGCAATCGAGGAAATGAATTTTAAACCAAACTCCGTGGCGCGCAGTTTATTTAAAAAACAATCCAAGACGATTGGACTTATTGTCCCGGATATCAATAACCCTTTTTTCCCTCAGTTGGCAAGGGCAGTGGAAGATGTGACGAGTGAAGCGGATTTTACCGTATTTCTTTGTAATAGCGATGGCAAGATTGAAAAGGAAATTCGCTATTTTGATAGGTTACAGCAAAAATATGTGGATGGAGTCTTGGTCGTATCCAATACCCTGAAACCAGAACATTTATCCCAGTACCATTTTCCGATTATTGCTTTAGATCGACCTTTGGATTCCTCGCTTCCCTATGTTACCTGCAATAATTACGAAGGTGCTCAAAAGGCAACGCGGCATTTGCTAGAGTGTGGGTGTGGGAAGATAGCTCATATCAGCGGACCTGAAAATATCGCGAATGCGAGAGATCGATTACAAGGGTATAAAGATGTTGTCAGTGAAGTTGGCTTGTATGATGAAAATTTGATTATTCCCGCGGAATACCAAATCGAATCAGCCAAGCGGGCAGCTTTTAAATTGTTAACAAACTATCCTGATATAGATGGGATTTTTGCTGGCAATGACGTAATGGCCATTGGGGTGATTAAAGCAGCTGAACTCCTCGGCTATAAAGTTCCCGAGCAGCTAAAAGTGGTTGGATTTGACGGGATTGAGTTTGGGGATATAATAACGCCAGAATTGACAACGGTTTCACAACCAGTTTATCAAATGGGTTCAACCGCAGCGGCAATGCTGCTAGATTTAATAGAAGGAAAGCCGATTCACCAGAAGGAAATTACGTTTCAAGTTGAACTACTAGTGAAACGCTCCACACAAACATAGAAAGGGGCATGTTCCATGACCAAAAAAATCACTGTCATCGGCAGTATTAATATGGATTTAGTCACCCAGACGGATATTGTTCCAAACATGGGAGAGACCGTACTCGGTCAACAATTTTTCACTATTCCTGGGGGCAAAGGGGCGAATCAGGCTGTCGCCGCTGCAAAAATGGGAGCAGAAGTCCATATGATCGGATTAGTGGGGGACGATGCTTTTGGGCACGAGTATATCGATTATTTGCGCAAACAGCAAATTGATGTAAGTAATGTGAAACCGGTTACACATGGAAGAACAGGTGTCGCTACCATCGTTTTATCGGGTGGTGATAACTCCATTATTGTTGTCCCGGGTGCTAATAACATGGTTACACCGGAACTTGTTAACAGCATGGAAGGGAAAATAGCAGCAAGTGATCTACTATTGTTGCAACTGGAAATTCCGATAGAGTCCGTAGAAATGGCCGTTCAAATTGCAAAAAAACACGAGAAGCAGATAATCCTTAACCCGGCGCCTTTTCAGCCTCTCCGAGAAGAATTGATTGAGAATGTCGACTATATAACACCAAATGAATATGAAGCAGAACTCTTGCTGGCGTCTGTAAAGGACCCCATTGCACTAAGAGAAAAATTGATCATAACCAAAGGCTCAAAAGGAGTCACCTTTTACGAAAAAGGACTAGAATGCCAACAAGACAGCTTCAAAGTTGAGACAGTCGATACCACAGGTGCAGGCGATACATTTAATGGAGCATTTGCCGTCGCAATCCTCGAGGGGAAAACGATCACAGAAGCTAGCAAAATCGCAGCAGCAGCCGGCGCCCTATCCGTTACAAAACTAGGAGCACAATCAGGAATGCCAACAAGGACAGAAGTAGAAGAATTTTTGCGGAAAAGGAAGGGGGATTCAGCATGAAAAAGCAAGGAATTCTGAACAGTCATATAGCAGAAGTCCTCGCTAACTTGGGACATACAGATACTATTGTGATCGCGGATTGCGGTTTGCCTGTTCCTGATGGTGTGAAAAAAATTGATATCTCTCTGAAAATTGGGATGCCTGGGTTTATCGAAACGCTTGATGCCATTCTTGAAGACATGGAGGTTGAACAAGTCACTATTGCTGAAGAAATTCAAGAGAACAATCCTAAAGTGCTGACTTTCATTGAAAAGAAGTTTAGTAAAGGTCAGATTCAGGCGGTAACTCATGAAGAATTCAAGAAGAAAACAGGACAAGCAAAAGCGGTGATCCGAACGGGAGAAGCAACGCCATATGCAAACATCATTTTGCATGCAGGGGTGATTTTTTAATGGAGTTCATTAAAATGAAAGGGATTACAAAATCGTTTGGCCCGGTTCAGGTTTTGAATAAGGTCGATTTTGCACTTGAAAAAGGTGAGATTCATGCACTGATGGGTGAGAATGGGGCTGGGAAATCCACGCTCATGAAAATTTTGACTGGCATTTACCAAAAAGATGAAGGTGCCATTGAAGTAAAAGGAAACCTGGTCAATTTTAAGTCTGCCAAGGAAGCGGAGCTATCTGGAATTACCGTGATCCACCAGGAGCTTAACATTATTCCTTATCTGACAGTAGCCGAGAATATGTTTCTCGGAAAGGAATTGACACATGGAAAGACTGGGTTGATAAAAACGAGAGAAATGAAACGTAAAACGAGGGATTATCTTGAAAGGCTGGGAGTGGGACTCGACCCAGATCAAGAAGCAGGGAGTCTGTCTGTAGGCCAGCAGCAAATGATTGAAATCGCGAGGGCTGTGGCCACAAATTCTGAAGTTCTAATAATGGATGAGCCTACGGCGGCACTAACTGACCGTGAGATTGAAGTTCTTTTCGAGGTAATGAACAAGCTTAGGGAGCAGGGAGTAGGCATTGTCTATATCTCTCATAGAATGGAAGAAATATTCACGATGTGTGACCGGATCACGGTCTTACGTGACGGCCAATCCGTCGGCACAAAGCAGATTAAAGAAACGAATTTTGAAGAAATCGTTAAAATGATGGTTGGGAGAGAACTTGGCGAGCGCTTTCCTCCAAGAATCGCCAAGCCTGGCGAAGAACGAATTCGAGTGGAAAATTTTACGGCAGCGAATGCATTTTATGATATTTCCTTTTCTGTAAAAAGCGGAGAAATTTTGGGGGTCGCTGGACTTATGGGGGCCGGCAGGACGGAAATCATGGAAGCGATATTTGGAAAAAGGTCGATTAAATCCGGCAGAATTTTTTTAGATGGCAAGGAAGTCAAAATAAAACGTCCTTATGATGCGATAAAAGCTGGCATCGGCTTTATAACAGAAGACCGAAAAGATGAAGGCCTGGTTCTCAGTCTGAGTGTCCGTGAGAATTTGGTTTTGACTAATTTGCAGAGATTTTCCAACAGAGGAATTACAGCTGACAAAAAAGAGGCAGATTATGTAAAGGCAATGATTGAGAAGCTTAAAATCAAAACATCTGGTGGAGAGCAGGCCGTCAAGTCTTTAAGCGGGGGAAATCAGCAGAAAGTAGTCATCGGCAAATGGCTTGGCATCGATCCACAGATTCTGATTTTGGATGAACCGACACGCGGAGTGGATGTAGGAGCTAAAAAGGAAATTTACACAATCATGAATCAACTTACAGAAAAAGGGGTTGCCATCATCATGGTATCATCTGAACTGCCTGAAATTCTTGGTATGAGTGACCGAATCATGGTGATCCATGAAGGAAAACTGACTGGAATGCTAAACAGGGAAGAAGCTGATCAGGAAAAAATCATGCAGGCCGCCACAGGAGGGAAAACTCATGAAAAAATATAATGTTTTTCAAAAGCTTGGACCACTAATTGGACTTATTTTAATCTCTATTATTCTATCAGTCATGAGCTCAGACTTTTTGACTGTGAATAATATATTTAATGTCTTGCGCCAGGTTTCTATTAATGCCTTGATTGCATTTGGAATGACATTTGTTATTTTGACCGGTGGAATTGATTTATCGGTGGGCTCGATTCTCGCATTGTCTTCAGCTTTGACAGCAGGCATGCTGGCAGGAGGAATTGATCCAATTCTCGCGTTACTGATTGGCCTTATATCTGGTGCAGCTATGGGTGCGGCAAACGGTCTGATCATTACCAAAGGAAAAGTTGCTCCGTTCATTGCAACACTGGCAACGATGACAATCTACCGAGGATTCACTCTTGTTTATACAGAGGGTCGTCCAATTACTGGACTTTCTGATGCTGTAACTTTCCAAATGCTTGGAAAAGGTTATTTTTTAGGAATTCCATTTCCGGTCATCACGATGCTGATCGCGTATGCAATTTTATATTTTATCCTTAAAAAGACGACATTTGGCCGTGGGGTATACGCAATTGGCGGAAACGAAGAAGCTTCTCTATTATCTGGGTTAAGGGTCGACCGCATTAAAATCGGTGTCTATTCCCTTACTGGATTGCTTGCGGCTCTCGCAGGTACAGTTTTAACCTCAAGATTGAATTCAGCACAGCCGACTGCTGGTGTATCCTATGAACTCGATGCAATCGCTGCAGTTGTTTTAGGTGGTACCAGCCTTTCAGGAGGCAGAGGCTGGATTTTTGGAACCCTAGCCGGTGCTTTGATTATTGGAGTATTGAATAACGGCTTAAACTTGCTTAATGTATCTTCTTTTTACCAGCAAGTTGTAAAGGGTGGAGTTATTTTGCTAGCAGTATTGTTAGACCGCAAAAAAGCGGCTTAATAATAAAAAAATTTAGGAGGAATAAGAAATGAAAAGTCTATTTAAAGGTTTATTTCTTGCATTAATAGCTTCAGTGTTCATGGCTGGCTGCTCACTTGACCAAACAAGCAAAGGCTCTGATGAAAGCAGCAAAAACTCGGGGCCTACAACAGATGAAAAGGTAAAAATCGGACTTTCCATCTCCACGTTAAACAACCCGTTCTTTGTTACGTTAAAAGAAGGAGCAGAGAAGAAAGCGAAAGAAGAAGGAATTGACATAACGACTGTAGATGCTCAAAACGATCCCGCAAAACAAGTAAGTGATGTGGAAGACTTAATTCAAAAAGGTATTGATGTTCTGTTGATCAATCCAACCGATTCAGCGGCAATTACGGCAGCAATCGAGTCAGCAAATAATGCAGGTATCCCGGTTATTACAGTTGACAGAAGTGCAGAAGGCGGCGAAGTAGTTGCTCATATTGCATCTGACAACACAGCTGGTGGTAAGATGGCTGGAGAATATCTGGCTGAAGCGCTAGGTGGATCAGGAAAAGTAATTGAATTAGAAGGGATCCCAGGTTCCTCCGCAGCACGTGAGCGTGGCAAGGGTTTCAATGAAGCAATTGCAACAGCAAGCGGAATTGAAGTAGTAGCAAAACAACCAGCAAATTTTGACCGTTCACAAGGACTTTCTGTCATGGAAAACCTCCTGCAAAGCAACAAAGATATCCAAGCTGTATTCGCTCATAATGATGAAATGGCACTTGGCGCAGTAGAAGCATTGAAAGCTGCCGGTCTTGAAAACGTCATCGTTGTTGGATTCGATGCAACAGACGATGCAGTAAAAGCTGTCGAAGAAGGCACAATGGCCGCAACTGTAGCCCAAAAGCCAGATTTGATCGGACAACAGGCCGTTGACACAGCAATCCAAGTAAAAAAAGGTACCAAAGTAGAAAAATTCATCCCCGTTGAACTTGAATTAATCAAGAAGTAAGGAAATGAGGATAGGAAAAAAGAAGTGTAAGGCATTCGCCTTCACTTCTTTTTTCCCTCCAGGGGGGGTCTGACCCCCAGTCAATTAACGCAGTAAAGCGCTGGGGGCCAGACCCCGTTCTATGTGTCTTAGCTTATTGGGTCATGATTCGAATGAGGTCGTATTGGTAATAGCGTCTGTTTCTTTTGCGATTGTCACCGAAGATCATGCCTAGTTCGACTAGTTGGGCTAGGCTCTTTCGGATGGTTGCAGGCGCCAATTCTGTCGTTTGTTCTAATTGATGCACGGTTGCAATTGGATGGGTAAACAGGGCCCCCCATACTTTTTTAGTAGATGGTTGCTGAAGTTTTCCCATTCCTTGATGATAGAGTCTTTCTGCTTGATCCAATTTTTCATAATGGTGTTCGGACATTCTGATGGTTGCGTCGAGGAAGAAGTGAATCCAACTTTTCCAATCAGGTTCCTTTTTGTCAATTCCACGAACACCATTTAACATCGCATAATATCGAAACTTCTCGCGTTCAAGTTCTTCACTTAAGAAAAAGAAGGGAGAATCAATTCGTTTCGTTTGAAGCAAGTAAAGAACAATCAAAATCCTGCCGAGTCGGCCATTGCCGTCAAGGAAGGGATGGATGGATTCGAACTGGGCATGGATGATGGCCGCTTTGATCAATGGATGAATGGTATCAATGTCTTCTTCAAGATAAGGGTGACCATTTATATACCTTTCAAGGTTTGTCATATATTGGCCCATCAACTGCGGCTCTGGTGGAACATAAGATGCGTCCTTCAATTCATTAGTGGGTCCGATAAAATTTTGAATTTTGCGATACTCACCAGCGGCACTTGTTGCACCCCTAGCATTTTCCATCAAGAGTTGATGTAAATTACGGATAAGCCGCTCTGTAAGTGGGTAGCCGATTTGGATGGTTTCGACGCCAACTTTTAAGGCCTGCTGATAATTTCGCACTTCAACCTTTTCCCAATCCTGCTGCTCATCAATTTTATCTTCCAGCATCTCACTGAAAGTTATTTGTGTACCCTCGATACGGGTAGATTGAACGGACTCGTGGAGAGTCAAAAAAATATTGTAAGGAGAAATGACCGTAAAAGGAAAATGTGAATGAGATCATCACGACTACTCAAGATCCATTCCAAAAAGAAAAATCGGGAGCAACTTTTAGGCAAGCTGGTACTTTTGTGCCCCTTTTGGAAAAGTGGATGAAAAACAATAAGGAATTATATTGCAAACCAATTTACTGATGAAAAGAGTGATATATTCTCGATTGAAGAATGAGTCTATTCAAAATTTAGTTTGCATAAGCAAAAGGTCTTACAAAGACTTCAGTCTTAGCGAACAACTTTAGTCATAGCAATTATAACCACTTGCTTTAACAGGTGGTCGTTTAAGGATGGGAAAACGTTCCATCAGTTTCTGTCCCAATGTCCCGTTCTCATCCCCATTTTTTCAGTTTTTTAACAATTGTTGAATGGTCGACTCCGAGATTTTCTGCGGCTTTTCGAATGGAGCTGTGTTTTTGCAAGGCATCGAGGATAAGTCTCTTTTCATATTGTTCGACTCTCTGCTTTAGATTTAGGGATGTATCGGGTGATGCAAACTTATGAAAATGCGGTGGAAGGTCTTCGGGATCTATTTTAAAGGATGGAACAGACACCACCATGCTTTCAGCAAGATTTTTTAGTTCTCTTACATTCCCCGGCCAATGGTAGCTTTGCAGTATGGCCTTCGTCTCATCGGATAATAACTTCTCAATATTATAGAGTCGGCAAAAATGGGTAAAGAAGTGTTCCACCAGGACTTCTATATCTTCTGGCCGTTCTCTTAAAGGTGGTATGTTTAATTCAACTACCTGGAGACGATAGTATAAGTCTTCTCTGAATCTACCTTGCTCCACCAATTCTTTTAAATCTCTGTTGGTTGCAGAAATTATCCTGATATTTAATTGTTTTATCTTACTGCTTCCCACTCGCTGAATTTGTTTTTCCTGCAGTACCCTTAAGAGTTTTACCTGCAATGATAATGGCAATTCACCTACCTCGTCTAAAAGGACAGTACCATGGTCAGCGAGCTCTAGTAAACCAATTTTCCCCTCAAGTCTTGCACCAGTAAAAGCACCTTTTTCATAACCAAAAAGCTCTGATTCTAAAAGATGTTCTGGTATGGCACCACAGTTTATCTTTATGAACGGCTTGTCCTTCCGGTTGCTTTCATGATGGATTAAATTTGCAATTACCTCTTTACCAGTACCAGAAGGGCCAGCAAGAAGAATACTAGTCGGAAAAGCTGCCACCTGTCTGACTTTGGAAATAATTCCTTTCATTTCCCTGCTAGTAAATACAATTCTCTCATCTATTCCTTGCATCGAATACGAATAGCGGTTCTGGCTGATTTCAGAAAAGCTTTTTGCTTTTTTTAATTCTTTCTTTAGTTCATTCAGTTGGGTTATGTCACGGACACTCGTTACGACCATTTGAATATCCCCCGATGCATCAAACACCGGGCTCCCTGTTACAATGACTTCCTTTCTTCCGCCAATATTCTGGAGGATTGAAATTTGCTTTTTCTTCTCTAAGACGAGCAAAGAAACGGATTTGTCAAAATAACCTTTTTCCATCAAATTTGCCATATGATTTCCTATTAGTTCTTCTCTCTGGAACCCGGTGATGTTTTCGTAAGCTGAGTTCACCAATAATGTTTCTCCATCTTTATTGACAACATAGATTCCATCTGTAGAAAACTCGATTATACTCTCCATATTCTTTAATATAGACAGGTAATGCTCCATCTGGGAAATATCCTGAATGACACTCACAACACCAATCAATTGACCATCCTGGTACATGGGTGTTCTGTTTACCATGCAAGGAACACCATTTATATTCATTTTAACACCAATCGTACTTTCGCCACTCTCAAGTACTTTTTGCACCTCTGTATTGGGCACAAACTTGTGAATTTTTTCCCCGGCATATTCATTCTCCTGAATCTTAAGTAGCTTCTGGGCAGAAGCATTCATAAGCATAACGTTGGTATCCTGGTCGACTACAATGATTCCATTCCGCATAGATGAAAAAATAACTTCTGGTTCAATCATCACTGACATACCCATTTACTCATCTCCTAGATTAATAGTGAGAATCATCACCAGCTGGTGAATTTTATCACCATATATATTAAGCAATTTTAGGCTAATTACGGTGATGTATATCACCATTATTATATTTCATTTAATTGAATTTTACGAATAAATAAGCGTTTATTTGTTTGGCATAAATCTTGCAATAAATATAAGCAGGAGGTGTAGTATGGAAAAAAAAGGATTGTTTATTAATGGGAAGTATGAAATTAAAGAGAGTACTTATGTACTGCTGTCACCTTACAGCGGAGAAACTCTAGCACAAATTAGTAAGGCTAACAAGGACGATGTAAAGCGAGCGATTGATGGAGCGGAATCTACCTATCATGTATTTAAGAGTATGCCAGCACATAAACGCTCCGAAATTCTTTTTAATGTGGTAAAAATTCTAAATGAACGCAAGGAGGAGATGGCAAAAGTTATTGCAAAGGAGGCTGGGAAACCTATCCGTACAGCACGAGGTGAAATAGAGAGAACCGTTGTTACGTATCAATTTGCTGCAGAAGAAGCCAAGCGGATATATGGCGAAACAATACCTATGGATGCAGCCCCTGGCGGAGAGAATCGGGTAGGTTTTACATGGAGAGAGCCATTAGGTGTCGTCGTAGCAATAAGTCCATTTAACTTTCCGTTTAATCTTGTTGCCCACAAGCTTGGACCAGCATTTGCTGCAGGAAATACTGTAGTGCTAAAGCCTGCTGAACAGACACCACTCAGTGCCCTGTTGATCGCTGAAATTTTTCAAAAGGCTGGTCTTCCTGATGGAGCACTTCAAGTCGTTACAGGAAGTGGCAGTGAATTAAGTGACTCTTTGATTCAAGACAGCAGAATCAAAAAAGTAACCTTTACTGGCAGTGCAAAGGTAGGAAAGTTGATCAAAGAAAAAGCCGGTTTGCGTAAAGTGACACTTGAACTCGGATCAAACTCTGGGTTAATAATTGAACCGGACATTCCTTTGGAAAAAATCATAAAGAGATGTGTAGAAGGTGCTTTTGCGTTTTCCGGGCAGGTTTGCATATCTTTACAACGCATATATGTACATGAAGATATTTATGATGATTTTTGTAAGCGTTTTATCGAAGAAGCAAAGAATCTGAAAGTTGGAGATCCGCTTGAAGACACGACTGATATCAGTGCCATGATCAGCGGGCGTGAAGTCGACCGAATCGAATCCTGGATAACTGAAGCCAAAAAACAAGGTGCCGAGGTAGGATTGGGGGGAGTAAGAGAAGGAACTATTTTCCCGCCAACTGTCCTTACAAAGGTAACAAATGATATGGCCGTATCTTGCCAAGAAACATTTGCACCTGTGGTTTCGATTGTTCCATACAGTAAGCTTGATGAAGCAATTGAAATTGTCAACGATTCTGTATACGGCCTGAATGTCGGTATTTACACGCAAAATATATCCAATGCCTTTCATGCTGCGAGACAACTTCATTCAGGAGGAGTGATTATCAATGATATTCCGACCTTCAGGCTGGACCACATGCCATATGGTGGAGTTAAAGAGAGTGGATATGGTCGTGAAGGAATAAAGTATGCTGTTGAAGAAATGACTGAACTAAAATTCGTTACGATTAAAACCGTACTGTAGGAGGATTGATTCAAAATGACAAATATTATTAAACCAAATCCAAAACTGTATGTTATGGATAATGGGCGAATGAGAATGGATAAGAATTGGATGATTGCAATGCATAATCCAGCAACAGTAGACAACCCCAATGCATCGGCTGAATTTGTTGAATTCCCGGTATATACAGTACTGATAGACCACCCAGATGGAAAAATCCTCTTTGATACAGCTTGCAATCCAAACTCAATGGGACAAAATGGTCGCTGGGGCGAAGCTACCCAGAAAATGTTCCCTATTGCCATGAGTGAAGAATGCTACCTTCACCACCGCCTTGAACAATTAAATGTCCGTCCTGAAGAAATTAAATACGTGGTGGCTTCACACCTTCATCTAGACCATGCTGGATGCCTGGAAATGTTTACAAATGCGACAATTATCGTTCATGAAGACGAATTGAATGGAACGCTACAGACTTACGCCCGTAATCAAAAAGAAGGAGCCTATGTCTGGGCTGATATTGACGCTTGGATTAAAAACAATCTTCAGTGGCGCACAATCAAGCGTCAAGAGGATAACCTGAAGCTTGCACCTGGCATCAGTATTCTGAACTTCGGCAGTGGACATGCATGGGGAATGCTTGGGCTTCATGTGGAAATGCCTGAAACTGGCGGAATTATTTTGGCTTCAGATGCCATCTATACCGCTGATAGCTTCGGACCACCTGTAAAGCCGCCAGGAATTATCTATGACTCACTTGGTTACAACAATGCAGTTGAAAAAATACGGAGAATCGCAAATGAAACTAATTCTCAGGTCTGGTTTGGGCATGATTCGAACCAATTTAAAACATTCCGGAAATCCACTGAGGGCTACTATGAGTAAGGAAGCGTGTCGAAATTTTTTGATATACCACCAATGGGTCAAACTGGTGATAAATCAACATTTATCCGAGGGAGGGTAATATATGAGTATTTCAAAATTAGTTTTTCCACCATTAAGTTATACTGGCTGGGGTTCACTTCAAAACCTTGTACCTGAAATAGAAAAATACCAGGTTAAAAAAATTCTTGTCGTGACTGATCCAGTGCTTGCACAGATTGGGCTAGTCGATAGAGTAACAGAACCCTTGAAAGAAAACGGCTATGAAGTGACTCTCTATACTGAAGTCATCCCAGAGCCTCCACTTGAGGTGGGAGAGAAGCTGGTCTCTTTTACAAGAGAAGGCGAGTTTGATATGATCGTGGGTGTTGGCGGCGGAAGTGCACTTGACCTAGCAAAGCTAGCCGCAGTGATGGCCGATCATGAAGGACCTGCTGCGGACTATTTGAATCTAAGCGGCACTAAAAAAATAGAGAAAAAAGGCTTGCCCAAAATCCTCATTCCTACTACTTCAGGAACAGGTTCAGAAGTAACTAATATATCCGTTCTTTCACTTGAAACAACCAAGGATGTTGTCACCCATGATCACTTGCTCGCAGATGTGGCGATTGTCGATCCTGAACTAACCCTGTCCGTCCCTGCGCGGGTTACAGCAGCCACTGGCATTGATGCTCTAACACATGCAGTCGAAGCATATGTATCAGTGAATGCGAGCTTAACAACAGATGGACTGGCTCTTCAAGCGATTCGATTGATTTCTCGTTCTTTACGCAAAGCAGTTGAAGACGGAAGCGACAAACAGGCTCGAATAGACATGAGCAATGGAAGCTATATTGCCGGTCTTGCCTTCTTTAACGCAGGAGTTGCCGGGGTACATGCACTTGCATATCCTCTTGGCGGCCAATTCCATTTAGCCCATGGCGAATCAAACGCGGTCCTGTTGCCATACGTAATGGGTTATATTCGGAAAAGCTGTCAAACTAGAATGGCCAACATCCTGAATGCATTAGGGGGCAACTCGGATTTCCTATCAGATGAAGAAGCTTCTTACAGATGTGTGGAAGAACTGGAACGTCTGGTAAAAGATGTAGGCATCCCCGCAACTTTATCAGAATTCAACATCCCTGATTCAGCTCTCGAAAGCCTTACCCAGGATGGAGCGAAACAAAAGAGATTGCTCTCCAGAAGCCCTCTTCCATTAGAAGAAAAAGACATCAGGGAGATTTATAAAGCCGCTTTTAAAGGTAAAATTACTGAACCTGAAACAGAGCGAGTGTATAGAAAAAGCTAAAAATTTAATAGGAACTTTATTAAGCGAACAAACGGAAGTTTTACGAAAAGAAGGCACAAGGAGCGGTTTTAACTGCGCCTCGTGCCTTTTGATTTAAGATTCTTATTCCGCACCCAGGGGGCCAAGGGGGTCAGACCCCCTGGGAATTAACGCAGTAAAGCGCTGGGGGTCAGACCCCGTTCTAGCCCCCATTCTATCCTTGATCCAGACCAGTTCACAGGCTTGCAGAATCCAGTCATAGCCAGATTAAGTGAAGGGATGCTTCAGGTCGGGCTGAGTTTATTTACCAATCTGCCGATTATTTTTGCATTGGGCATTGCCATTGGCTTATCGGGAGGATCAGGTATTGCAGCCCTTGCGGCGTTGCTTGGCTATATTCATCATGAACCAAACGATTTCTTTTGCCTTGAACATCACCCCCGAAATGGCAGCAAAGAGCGGGGAATATGGGATGGCATTGGGAATACCAACCCTTGAGACGGGGGTTCTTGGCGGTATAGTTGTTGGTCTGCTTGCGGTGTATATCTATCGCAAGTTCCATAAGTTTCAGCCGCCAGAAATGCTGGGCTTTTTCGCTGGTGATCGTTCAGTTGGGATTGCCATGGTTTTCGCTTCCATCGGTTTGGCATTTGCCATGATGCTGATCTGGCCGCCAATCCAAGGTGTCATCAACAAAACGGCTGAAATCATCGCATCTGATGCGACAAATCCTATTTATATCGGACTGTACGGCGCACTTGAGAGGTTGCTGATTCCGACGGGCTTGCATCACATCTGGTATGCACCATTCCTGTGGACGGGGCTCGGCGGAACTGCGGAAGTTGCCGGGAAAATTGTTTCCGGTGACCAGTATTTATTCCTTGCACAAATTGCTGCCGGAGTAGAAGTAACAGCTGGACGTTTCATGGCAGGAAAGTTCCCAATCATCATGTTTGGCTTGCTGGGTGCGGCGCTTGCCATGTACAAACGAGCAGATGCCGACAAGAAGCCAATCGTAAAAGGGATGTTGATTGCTGCGGCAGGGACGGCTTTCCTGACGGGAATTACGGAACCGATTGAGTTCACATTCCTGTTTGTCGCACCCTTGTTATATGTATTGCATGCAATTTTAACAGGAATTTCATTTGCTGCAGCCTACATCCTCGATGTCCATCTTGGCTGGGCAGGCGGCTCCGGATTGATTGATTTCATCCTTGTGAATGTTTTACCTGGAACACCGAGATGGTGGATGAATTTCGTGCTTGGTGCCGCGTTCTTTGCGATTTACTATTTTACCTTCAGCTTCGCGATCAATAAATGGAATATTGCCACTCCGGGACGCGGAGGGCAAGAGGCAAAGCTGTTCACCAGAAATGATTACAACGCGAAGAAAAAAGGCAAGTCAGGATCTAAGGCAGAGAGGAATAAAGAGTTGGCGCTGCACATCATCACCGCATTAGGCGGGCCACAGAATATAGTGCAAGCCGATGCCTGCTTCACGCGCTTACGTGTAGAAGTCAAGGAAATCAAGCAAGTGAAAGAAGATGATTTAAAGGCTTTAGGAGCAGCAGGGGTAGTGAAAATCAAGAACAATATCCAGGCGATTTTCGGTGGGAATTCGGACCTGTATAAAAATGAAATCAATGAACTGCTCCAATCTGATTCGCTGGAGGAAGAACTGTGGGAAGTAGCGGCAGGTCAAAGCGATCAGCAAGAAAAAGCGGTTAAAGTAACACCTGTGTTAAGCGTGGACTTTAGTGAAATTGGTTCACCGATGGCAGGAAGGGTGATTCCCCTTTCAGAGGTTCCGGATCCTGTTTTTGCAGGCAAGATGATGGGCGATGGTTTCGCAATCGAGCCTTCAAAAGGAAAGGTTGTCTCACCAGTAAATGGAGAAATCACTTCGATTTTCCCGACAAAGCATGCGATTGGGATCACATCTGAAGAAGGACTTGAAGTACTGGTTCACGTTGGCATCAACACGGTGAACCTCGATGGAAAAGGCTTCGATCTGTTCGTAAAAGAAGGCCAACAGGTAACCAGGGGACAAGAACTGTTACAGGCAGACATCGACTACATCAATGAACATGCAACATCCAGCACCACCATTATCGCTTTCACCAATCTGAAAAGTGATGAAGAAATCAAATTAACCAAAGCAAATCAAGTAAAACATGGCGAAACCCATTTGATTTCCCTTCAGCACAAGCAGCAAAAAGGACATAGGTAAATGTGAAAAGCACCGGCCAATTTTGGGTGGTGCTTTTCCGCTACCACAACGGCAGTATCAAAAAGGCAGCCTTTCATGATTAAGGTTCGTTTAATGCAAAACCCTTTGTATGAAAATAGAAATTCATTTTCATTGTAGATGGTGGCTACGGATTCGTAGCCATGGTGGTATCTAATGCTTTTTAAATATGTCATTAATGGATTTAGAACGGATATTAAGCGGATTTTCACATAAAAAGTTGCAAGACCCGTTTTCCATGGCATGTGATTGACAATCGTTTAAATAAATTATATGTTTAATGTGAAAACGTTTTCCTAAAAGGGGATTAGCAGATTATGAATTTAACCATAAAGGATATTGCCAGGATGGCAGGCGTCTCTGTTTCATCGGTTTCCCGTGTCATAAATAATAGTAAACCGGTAAATGATCATATAAAAGAAAAGGTTGAGAAGGTAATCCGAGAAACAAACTTCCGGCCGAATGCCGTAGCCAGGGGCTTGATAAGTAAGTCAACAAATTTAATCGGTGTGATTCTTCCGCAGATTAATTATATTTCCGCTGAATTAATCAACGGTATTGAGGGGGTTGCAAACAAGAATGGGTACAATATCATCTTGAGTAATACAAGATTAAATCCTGATTTGGAATTGAATGCCCTTCAGCTTTTTAAGGATAAACAGGTAGATGGCATTATCTTATCCTCCATCGATATGTCTGAACGTCATATTCAATTAATTCAAGATAATAAAATCCCGGTTGTGGTGGTAGGCCAAAAAACGACAGACCATGCAATACCATGGGTGGATGTGGACAATTACAGGCCAATTACAGAAATTGTCAGGTATTTAATACGCTGTGGCCATGAGAAAATTGGAATGATTCATGGGCCGCTGATTGACAAGTCAGCAGGTGATTCGCGGTATAGGGGGTTCATAGAGGAAATGGAACGGAAAAATCTATCCGTGAATCCTAAATTCGTGGGTGAAAGCAATTTTTCGTCCAAGGATGGTTATCTTGCAATGGAAAAAATATTGAAGTGTGAAGACATACCGACAGCCGTGGTTTGCGCTTCAGATACCATTGCGATAGGAGCGAAAAATTGTGCGGAAGATCTTGGGTATCGTATACCGGAGGATATCTCTATTGTAGGTTTTGATGATATTGAACTCGCTACGTTGGTGAGGCCCAAATTAACAACTGTTCAGGTTTGTTTTGAGACGATGGGTTCGAAAGCAATGGAAACTTTATTGCAATCAATTGAATTTAAACCGGTCAATCTGGAAAATTACTTGGATTATAGATTGATCATACGTGATAGTGTCAAGGTAGTTGCTGATGATTTGGGAACAAAGATATAAGTGTTTAATTATTATCGATTTAGAGGAAATCGTTTTCACAAAAAGGTTGTAAAAGGGTAATCTCTGTAATATAATCATAGATAAGAAAAGGAGGAAAACCTTTTCATAAACTTAAAGGGGATGAAAATACAACCTACTTATCTAGAAATCTTTTTAAATTGGAAGCGCTTTATATTTTTATATGTGGGTTTCAGCAGAAAACTTATAATCAAGGAGGACGATTTACAGATGTTCCATTTCAAGAGCAATACAGGCTTCTTCAAAAAGACGGCTATAGTTGGAATTGTAACCGCTTTATCCCTTTCGCTGGCGGCTTGTTCTGGCGATTCAGATCAAAGTGCAAGCGAATCGAAGGATAGCAAGATCAGTATTATTGTGACGAATGGTAAAGGTGAAATCGACGCTCAATTCAAACAAGCTGCAAAGGATTTTATGGCAGAAAACAAAGACATCAATGTCCAGGTTGAGTCGGTCGCTGTCGGAGATCCGATGAATGTTTTTGACAAACTTACCGCATCAGGAAAGACGGTAACAATGGCCATGTTTTCTCCATTTGATGCAACACATAAATATAAAGATGTAGGTATGGACCTATCAGGGGAAAAATGGAACGACGAAACAAATGATGCAATTAAAAGCGAGGACGGCACGATAATTGGCTTTCCGTTTGCTATCGAGGGAATGGGGCTTGTTTATAACAAGCAAGTTGTAGAAAAAGCTGTCGGAGGAGAGTTTGATCCTTACTCCATTAATACTCAAGATAAATTTAAAGAGCTGCTGGATAAAATCAAGTCATCAGGTGTCGAATATCCTGTTGCCTACCAGACTGAAGCATGGTCTGTTTCAAACCACTACAGCTCATTATTCTTGAATCAATCAGAAGACCCTAACACTGTCCTTAAAGAAGTAACAGACGGAAAATTTGATTACATGAAGAATGACGTATGGAACGGCTACTATAACACAATGGATATTTTAGCTTCCGAAGAGTATAACAAGTTCGGTAAACGTCCAACAGGCCAGTACTATGATGCTGCCCACGTTGCTGTCGGCAATGGGGATTCTGCGATTCTCTTCAACGGCAACTGGGCTTTTGATTCACTGAAGGCTCTAGAAGGATCGGATTTCGGTTTCATGCCAGTCCCTGTAGACAACGACCCTGAAAATCCTTTGAACAATAAAATTATTGCTGGCCCAACACAGGCTCTAGTCATCAATAAGAAGGCGACTGAAGAACAACAAGATGCTGCCAAGAAGTTCTTGGATTGGCTAGTATATGGTGAAGCAGGACAGGATTTCATCGTGAATAAATCACAAATCATTTCTGCATTCAAAAATAACCCTAATAAAGTAACGAACCCGCTAGGTATTGCCATTAGTGATGCTCTTGTTGAAAACAAAACGCTTCCATTTAGCACGAACTATATCAATACAGGTGATTGGACTACAATCCTTGGACCTGAAGTCCAAAAGTATGTTGCGAAGCAAAGCTCAAGAGCTGACCTTGCAAAAGCATTTGAAAACTACTACAAAAGCAACAAGGAATAAACAGATAACAAAAAAAGCGGCGGATTGTATTATCCCCTGCTTTTTTTGCTAAATAACAGGATGTGATCATGATGAAGAAAAGGAAAAATCTTGGTGATATTGGCAATTCAGCTTTGTTTCTAGGTCCGACTTTACTATTTTTCAGTATGACTGTTTTGATTCCATTTGCATATGGACTGTTTCTTACCTTCAATAAAATGGATACACCTGCAGATCCGGTTCAGTTCGCAGGTCTGTTGAATTATATTAGCGCTATAAACGACCAGGAATTCTGGAAATCAATGTGGCTGACTGTGAGGTTTGTCGTGGCGACCGTGTTTTTTGTGAATCTTGTGGGATTTGGATTGGCTTACCTTGTTACGTCTGGGCTACGGATTCAGAATACGTTAAGAACTGCCTATTTTACGCCAAATCTCATCGGCGGATTGGTGCTGGGATATATTTGGCAGTTCATTTTTGTCCAATCGTTGCCGGCACTGGGAACGAAATTGGGAATCAGCTGGCTTGAACTTGGATGGCTTGGCGATCCGACAATGGCCTTTTGGTCTCTTGTCATCGTTACTATATGGCAAACATCTGGCTACATGATGATTATTTTTATTGCTGGTTTGATCAGTGTGCCAAAGGAGCTGATTGAAGCAGCCAAAATTGACGGTGCTGGCCCGCTCAAAAGACTTCTAAATGTCACCTTGCCATTGATGGTTCCTTCCTTTGTTGTCACTGTGTTCCTGTCGCTGAAGAATGCCTTCATGGTTTATGACCTTAACTTTGCCTTAACGGCTGGAGGTCCATATGGAACTACCAAAATGGTTTCGATGCATGTTGTAAATAAAGCATTTATTGAATCAAACTATGGAACAGGGCAAGCAGAAGCGATCATTCTCTTCATCATTGTCGCGATTGTCACAGGTGTCCAGGTCTATACGAGTAAAAAAATGGAGGTGCAGGCATAGTGCGTAACCAAAGAATAATTTCTTCAACCTTCCTTTACTTGCTGTCCATTATTGCGTTAGTTGCTTTTATCTTTCCTTTTGTGTTACTCATCATTAATTCATTTAAGTCCAATGGAGAGATATTGACAAGTCCATTCGCACTGCCGGAAAAATTGGACTTCTCACAATTCATTGAGGTTTATAATTTAATGAACTTTGGAGTCACTTTTACAAACTCTTTCATCGTTACTACTTTGAGCACATTTTTCATCGTCTTTTTCTCAGCGATGGCTGCTTACCATTTGGTTAGAAGGCCGTCCAAGTTCAATAAATTCTTTTTCACGGTGCTGGTGGCATCAATGGTCATTCCGTTCCAATCGTTGATGATACCACTTATTTATATTTACGGAGCAAAACTCCAATTAATAGATGCAATTCCTATTCCGCTATTGATTATCTTTTACCTTGGATTTGGAAGTGCTCTTTCAGTCTTCATGTTCCATGGGTTCATCAAAGCGATACCTATCGAAGTAGAAGAGGCGGCAAAAATTGATGGATGCAGTACACTGCAAACATTTTTCCTCATCGTTTTTCCGATGTTAAAACCGATTGCTGTCACCATTTCCATCCTGAATGTTTTATGGATTTGGAACGATTACCTGCTGCCATCACTCGTTTTGAACCATCCTGATGTGTATACAATGCCTGTCCAAATGAAGGTCTTTAATGGTACGTACATGAACAACTGGGAATTGCTGATTCCTGCCATTCTTCTGACAGTCATTCCGATCCTGGTGATGTATATTATTGGCCAACGCTCGATCATTAATGGAGTCATGCAAGGATCTATCAAGTAAAAAAAGCAACTTAGAGATGAGAGGATAATAAAATGAACCATTCGCAACCGTGATGTGATGACTGTCGGCGAAGCGAGTGGAGTAGGTGTTCCTGATGCGGACCGGTGGGTAGGGGAAGAAAATGGCTGTTTCAACATGATCTTTCCATTTGAATTCCTCAAGCTCTGGGACAAGGATGTAAATGATTCAGTGGATGTCCGAGCACTGAAAAAAGTGTTGATACAAGTGAATTGGTATTGAATAACTACCAAATTCCAACAAAGAAACTAAAGAAACAGTTTACACTTAAACCATTTGAAACGAGGGTTTATTTATTGAAGTAAGAATAAGGGGTTTTGTGCCACCCTGGACTTTTTCAGTCGTTTAATTTAAAGCCACTCAAGGTAAAGCCTGGAGGACAAATAATGCATACACCATTGGAAAGAAACATCGAATTCGAACAAAAAGGTAATGATATCTTAACAATCGGCGAAGTCCTTATAGATATGATATCGGATGAGTATGTGAAAGGAGATGGATCCACTACCTATAGGAACTATTTTGGCGGATCTCCTGCTAACATTGCCATGAACGCGAAAAAACTTGGGATCCACTCGATAGTAGCATCTGCCGTCGGAAATGATGGCATGGGGAGGTTCCTTATCAATCATCTTAATGAAGAGGGCATTGAATCGGGGTTGGTCCAGAAAGTGGACACATCTACAAGTATGGTCGTTGTCACAAAGAGCAAAGGAACCCCAATTCCAATCTTTTATCGCGGAGCAGATTATCAGATAGAATATACGCAAAAACTAGAAAAAGCCCTGCTTGATTCTAAAATCGTTCATTTTTCCTGCTGGCCAATTTCGATGGAACCAGCTCGGCAAACTATTAATAAAGTACTGGAAGTAGCAAGTGAAAATGGAATTTTGATCTCTTTTGATCCTAACTATCACCCTTTGATTTGGCAAAAAGGAGAAAACGGTATCGAATATGTGAAATCAATCATTAGGAAGGTGGATATTATTAAGCCATCTGAAGATGATGCGGAGCGTCTGTTTGGGAAAGATATCCCTGAAAACCAGCTCCAGAAATTCTTTGGTCTTGGAGCAAAGCTTGTCATTATGACTTTAGGAAAAGATGGAGCAATCGTTTCAAATGGAAAGGAAATCATTCGTTTAGATTCATTGGCGACTGAGGTAGTCGACACAACCGGGGCCGGGGATGCATTCTGGTCGGGCTTTTATACAGCTTTAATTAAAGGCTACACTATCAGGGAAGCATTGCAGCTTGGTTCTGCTTCCAGTGCCTTCAAATTAAAATATACTGGTGCAGTGGCAAATCTGCCAAAGTTGGAAAACTTAAAAGAACTATACGGATTATAGGAGGAAAGGAAATGGCAGTTAAAAACCAAGTGCAGCTTATTACCTACCCGGATTCACTGGGTGGTGATCTTAAGGCCCTGAACCATGCCCTGGAAAAGTATTTCAAGGATATTTTTAAGGGTGGTATCCATATTCTCCCTCCGTTCCCATCCTCGGGGGATAGAGGATTTGCACCGCTCACCTATCTGGAAATAGAACCGAAGTTTGGAACATGGGAAGATCTCAAAAAGATTGGCGAGAATTTTGATCTACTTGTTGATCTTATGGTTAACCATATTTCCCAGAAATCTGAGTATTTTCAGGACTTCATGAAAAAAGGGCGTCATTCCAAGTATACTGATCTGTTCATTACGCTTGATAAAATCTGGAAAGATGGTAAGCCAGTCCAGGAAGACATCGACAAAATGTTTCTTCGCCGCGAGCTCCCTTATTCCACTTTTGTAATAGAGGAGACCGGCGAGGAAGAATCAGTGTGGACAACATTTGGGAAAACAGATCCTTCAGAACAAGTCGACCTGGATATCAAATCAGAACATGTTAGGAAACTGCTTAAAGTATTCTTTGAGAATTTCAAAGAAAATAATGTGAAAATAGTCCGTCTAGATGCAGTTGGCTATGTCGTGAAAAAGTTAGGAACAAGCTGTTTCTTTGTAGAGCCGGATATTTATGAATTCCTTGATTGGATTATGGAACTCGCGCAATCATTAGACATTGAATTGCTTCCGGAGGTCCATGCCCATTATTTAATTCAAAACAAGCTAGCAGACCATGAATTTTGGATTTATGATTTCATTTTGCCATACAGGGTTCTTGATACATTGGTGAATAAATCAAGCACAGACTTGAAGGCTTACTTGAAGGACCGTCCTCATAAACAGTTCACGATGCTAGATTGCCATGACGGTATTCCTGTCAAGCCGGATTTAGATGATTTGATTGATACGAAAGCAGCAAGAAAACTGGTTGACGTTGCCTTAGATCGGGGCTCGAACCTGAGTTTGATCATGAGTGATGAGCATAAGGCAGAAGACGGGTTTGATGTGCATCAAATAAGATGTTCCTACTATTCCGTCCTTGATGCCGATGACGATGCGTACTTGGCAGCGAGAGCGATCCAGTTCTTTACCCCAGGCATCCCGCAAGTTTATTACGTAGGAATGCTCGCAGGTGAAAATGATGTCGAGAATGTGGAGAGAACAGGAGAAGGGCGCGAAATCAACCGTCACAACTTTACCCTTGAAGAGATTGAACAGTCACTTAAAAAAGAGGTAGTCCAGCGATTAATGAAGCTGATACGCTTCCGAAACGAGTATGGTGCATTCAATGGAGAATTCGAAGTCCTCGAATCCAAGGACGATACTATTCGACTTAAGTGGAGCAAGGGAGCGGAACAGTGTTGGCTGTTTATTGATCTAAATTCAAATCGCGCAGAGATAGAATACACTGATCGTAATGGAGAACTGGTTCAATACATAGTCTGATTTTGGTTCGCCAAAAATAATTATATGTCATCAATAAGGCATGAGTGGGTTGAATTCACTCATGCCTTTCCAAATTAATTATGCCCCATGTCCCCGCTTATTGGGGGTCATGACTAAAATAAGTATAACGTCTCAGTTTAATCTTCCAGGATCTCACTGAAAGTTATTTGTACACCCTCGATTCTGGTAGATTGTACGGACTCGTGGAAAGTAGGTAACTGTTGGAACGATTCCTTGACTAAGAAGTAATGGAGTTTTTGTTTCAATCTTTAGAGGCATCGACTGTTGGGAAAGCAGATGAAGAAACAATATAGCAAACAATTTAATGATAAGAAGGGCAACTGCAAAGTAAAAAATACGTATTTTAACAAGATTACCAGTGGAGAGGATTTTACAAACGGAAAACCTCATCCAGATATTTTTCTCCGTGCCGCAAATGAACTAGGCTGTTTTACAGAAAACTGCATAGTAGTCGAAGACTCCTTCAACGGAGTAACAGCAGCAAAAAAAGCAGGAATGTACTGCATCGGGGTAAAGCATAAAGATATTACAATGGATTTATCAGGTGCAGACCTGATTGTTGATTCATTAATAGAAGTACCAATTGATATAATAATCGCGGAAGTTAATAAACATGACGCAAAAACATAAAGGTTTATGCAATACATGGGGACGGTGTACACCTTCCAGAAGTCGAAATAAAATGGGAGAACCAGGTATTTTTTAATATTAAAGTTGAGGGCTTACTGTTCACTCTGTCGAATTAATTCTGGCATTCCCTAGGCTAGGGTATTAGAATTCAATTACAATATTTTACAGTCATTTCAGATCGCCAGTCAATAGGCATCGTTAGTAGTTGTATTTGAAAAGAGATAAACGATAATTTTTTAAAACAGATTGTGGAATGTGGTATTCTTCTTCAATAGGACACCTCTTCCGTAGTTTGTTTGTCAGCAAACATCAATCGACAAGAAAGGTGTCCTTTTGGTATAAACTTTTGGATTTTTTGCTAAATGAATATCCAGGCTGAAACCAATTCACTTAATAATGGAAAAAATCCGGAATAATGTATATTTATATGTAACCCCAGAAAACGATGGTGCAGGAGAGAAAAACATGGTCATTGGGTGCCTTGACAAAGGCCATGTGCACCCGATATGATCTCAGATGAAAACTTTTTCAGGCCGCTTCTCTTGGTGCAACGATTGCAGAAAGGGTGTATCGTTATTAAAAGATTTAAGGAAGCTGTTTGTCTGTTTTAAACTGAGCAGTTCATTTACCCAAACCGAGAAAACTTAGTTTTATATAAAAATCCGCTGAAAAGATTCCAAGAATTATAGAACGGGTCAAGGATATACAGTTGTTCAGCCTTTAAGGGAGAAGAGGAAAAAGCTATGGATATATTTGATATTGCATCCAAAATGTTGTCTATTATCATTCTTTTTATCGCAGGTTACCTCATGAGAAAGAGTGGTTTCTTAAAGGTAGACACCATTGCAGATTTAAAAAAATTGATTATAAATGTTTCTTTGCCATCGCTGATATTTTTATCATTTTCTAAAACGGAAGTTCATCTTGACCACTTGGTTATTATAGTAACGGTATTTTTCGCCTGTGTTTTTATGCTACTTGTGGGTTATGCATTAAAAAAAGTGCTAAAAATAGAATCAACTTATTTTCCGCTACTTCTTTCAGGGTTTGAAGCTGGAATGCTAGGATATTCGATTTTTGCTTTGTTCTTTGGGAAAGATCAAATCATAAAATTTGCAATCGTTGACCTGGGTCAGGTTATTTTTGTCTTTTTTATCCTTGCAAGCATCCTTATCAAACATCGCGATGGTAATGAGAACATGCCTGTACATTTCTCTGCTTTCTTCAAAAATCCGATCATTCTGGCAATCATTCTTGGTGTTTTGGTCAATAAAATTGGAGTGAGCACCTGGTTATATGAAACATCTTTAACTAATTCCTTACTTCAGACGCTTGAGCTTATTGGTAATGTGACTACACCGTTAATTTGCATTGTAATTGGATATGAACTGATTTTTGAACGAACCCATTTAAAAATGATCGGAATGGCAATTGTGATAAGAATGAGTTTTTGGGCTTTTATTGGATACCTAATTTCCGAGGTCTTGGTAAAGAAAGTGCTTAATCTTGGTTCAGAATACCAGGCTGCCATTTACATGATGTTTGTTCTCCCTCCGCCGTTTGTTATACCGATTTTCATGAGGGAGGGAGAGAAAGACAAGAATTTTGTGAATAATGTCCTCTCCATACATACCATGTTAACATTGGCGGCAATGGTTTTTATAAGTTATTTCTATTTGTAGGATAATTTTTTGATATGTTAAGTTAGGGAATTAAAAAAATAAAATCGTATCTTAATTAAAGGGCATATGAAATACAAAAAAGTTTGTTTATCTTATAGACAAACAAAGATGAAATTGTTAAAATTAATGTATCTTAAAATTTAAAAATAAGAGAGGAAAATGGTTTATGAAAAAATGTAAGGGTTTTCTTACGATAATGTTTGTATTTCTTTTAATGTTAGTTGTTTCTGCCTGTGGACAGGATGCTGGCAGCAATAGTGCTAGTAGTAATGACGTTAAAAACAAGGGAGATGGCAAGCTAAGAATAGGACTGTCGGTCTCCGATTTAACATTAGAACGCTGGCAGCATGACAGAGATTTCTTTGTTGATAAAGCTGAGGGATTAGGTGCAGAAGTATTGGTTCAATCGGCAAATGGTGATGAGGCAAAACAAGTTTCACAGATTCAGAACATGATTTCTCAAGGCATTGATGCACTTGTCATTATCGCAATCAACTCTGATGCTCTTACAACAGTAGTGGATCAGGCAAAAGCTGAAGGGATACCTGTTCTTGCTTATGACCGATTAATAAATGGTACTGATATTGATGCTTATGTTTCCTTTGATAATGTAAGAGTAGGAGAAATGCAGGCAGAGTATTTAGTAGAAAAAGTGCCAACAGGAAAGTATTTCTTGATGGGCGGCTCCCCAACTGACAATAATGCAAAAATGTTCAGAGAGGGCCAAATGAATATCATCCAGCCGCTTGTTGATAAAGGTGAAATTGAAATCGTTGGTGACCAGTGGGCAAAAGGCTGGGACGCAAACGAGGCTCTTAAAATCATGGAGAACGCTTTAACTGCCAATAAGAATGATATTGATGTGGTGGTTGCCTCAAATGATAGTACTGCAGGTGGGGCGATTCAAGCACTAGAGGCTCAAGGTCTTGCAGGTAAGGTTGCTATTTCCGGTCAAGATGCTGACTTGGCAGGTGTTCAGCGCATTGCTGAAGGGCTTCAAACAATGACAGTCTATAAACCTATTAAAGCGATTGCCGAGAAAAGTGCAGAGGTTGCCATACAACTGGCTAAGGGGGAAAAACCTGGAGCTGATTCAACAGTGAATAATGGAAAACTAGATGTACCTTTTATCAAACTTGATCCAATCAAGGTAGGAAAAGATAACATTGTTGATACAGTCATTAAGGACGGTTTTCACTCTTATGATGATGTTTATAAAAATGTTCCTGAAAGTGAGCGTCCAGCACGCCCTTAATATAAGGAATGAAGAATCATTAGCACTCCTGGCAAATCAAATGATAGGCAGTCAGTCTGGCTTTAAATTTGTTCGCCAGGATTTTTCTATCATGAAAAAACTACGAAATTTATGCTTTAGGTGGTGAATTGGAAATGACATCTTATGCTCTCGAAATGAAGGGTATTACGAAGGAGTTTCCCGGAGTTAAAGCTTTGGACAACGTTACCTTTTCAGTCCGTAAAGGTGAAATACATGCGCTTTGTGGAGAAAATGGTGCAGGAAAGTCAACCTTGATGAAAGTTTTAAGTGGGGTCTATCCACATGGTACATATGAGGGACAGATTTTAATAAATGGCCAGGAAGTTCAGTTTAAATCAATCAAAGAATCACAGGATGCTGGTGTAGCAATCATTTATCAAGAACTGGCATTGGTTGAGGATATGTCTGTGGCTGAGAATTTATTCTTGAGTCACGACTATATGAGAGCAAAAGTCATTAATTGGAACAGGATATATTCGGAAGCACAAAAATGGCTGGACCAAATTGGCCTTGGTATTGACCCACAGACCAGAGTGGGAGATTTGACAGTCGGAAAGCAGCAGCTAATTGAAATAGCGAAGGCTTTGACAAAAAAAACCGATATATTGATCCTTGATGAACCGACAGCAGCATTGACTGAAAGCGATGTAGAAATTTTGATGAAACTACTCAATGATCTCCGAGCAAAAGGTGTTACTTGCATCTACATATCCCACAAGCTTGGCGAGGTAATGACACTGGCGGATTCAGTCACGATTTTAAGAGATGGTCAGACAGTCAGCACAGATCCAATTAATCAGCTATCAGAGGAAAAAATCGTCACAAAGATGGTAGGTCGTGAATTAAAAGAGCTGTTTCCCTATGAAGCGCATCCCATCAGCAGTGAAAAGATCCTTGAGGTTCAAAACTACTCAGCGATTGACGAGATCGGAAAAACGGTTATTGATAATGTGTCTTTTTCCTTGAGAAAAGGTGAGATATTAGGAATTGCCGGGTTGATGGGTGCGGGAAGATCGGAATTATTCATCAGTCTTTTTGGCGGGCTGAAAGGAAAGAAGCAGGGCACTGTTTCGATAGATAATAAGGTAATGGATATTAAGAAGCCAGCAGATGCCATTAAAGCAGGACTTGCCTATGTATCCGAGGATCGTAAGCGATATGGCCTTGTCCTGGGCATGGATATTGCCAAGAATACGACATTGGCTGCTTTAAATAAGGTTATGAAACTGAAGGTGATTGACCAGGCTCTTGAAATAAAAAACGCATCTGAAATCAACAGCAGAATGAAGTTGAAAGCCCCGAACCTAGAAACGAAAGTAGGACAATTAAGTGGAGGGAACCAGCAGAAAGTGGTTTTAAGTAAATGGATCCTGAATGACCCTAAAGTATTGATCCTGGATGAGCCAACGAGAGGGATTGACGTTGGGGCGAAATATGAAATTTACAAAATCATCAATGAACTTGTCCAGCAGGGAGTAGGAGTTGTCATGATTTCTTCCGAGCTGCCGGAAGTTCTGGGGATGTCAGACAGGATCCTGGTCATGTCTGAAGGGACTATTACAGGCGAACTCTCAAGAGACGAAGCGACTCAAGAAAAAATCATGACATATGCAACAGGAGGGAAGAAACGTGAATCAATTGCCAACAGTTGAGAATACAGCAAAGGTGAATAGAGGGCTCAGCTTCAAGTTTGACTTGCAAGCGTACACTCTTATCATAGCATTAGTTTTAATAGCGATTATTTTTGGCTTTTTTACAGGCGGCGAGTTCTTATCTTCACGCAATATATCAAACTTATTTACTCAAATGTCCGTGATTGCGGTTCTTGCCATTGGGATGACTTTAATTATTGTGGCTGGTCATATTGATTTATCTGTGGGTTCATTAGTCGGTTTGACAGGTGGCATCGCTGCGATTCTACAAGTATGGTATGACTGGAACACTTTGATGGCAGTGCTTGCTGCAGTAGTGATTGGAGCAGTCTTTGGTTTATGGCAGGGATGGTGGGTCGCCTACAGGGCCGTACCAGCCTTCATCGTTACCCTTGGCGGGATGTTAATCTTCCGCGGAATTTTAATTGGTCTCAGCAAAGGGCAGACTGTTGCTCCGATGAATGCGAGCTTTAAAGAAATCGGAAACAGCTATTTCCCTTATATTCCAGGGTACATTCTTGCAATCATCAGCATTGCCTTGTTATTCTTTTGGACTGCCAGAAACCGAAAGAAGAGAGAGAGCATGGGGCTGATGCTGCCGTCTGCTAAATTGGATTATGGGAAGATTTCCGCCTATTCGTTCTTCATTCTATTGATTACTTATATGTTAAACCGCTATCTGGGGATTCCGCTTCCTATTTTGATTGTAGTTGTACTGGCGGGAATCTTTATTTTCATCTCCAATAAAACAGCATTTGGAAGATATGTATATGCAATTGGCGGTAATCAGGAAGCAGCTGCGCTTTCCGGTATTAATATTAAAAAGAACACACTCTGGGTTTTTATCACCATGGGTGCCCTTGCCGGAGTTTCAGGTGTTTTATTGACAAGCAGATTGAACGCCGCAACAGTAAGCGCAGGAAACATGTATGAGCTTGATGCCATTGCAGCCTGTGTCATTGGCGGAACAAGCTTGATTGGCGGCAAAGGTAAAATTGTTGGAGCGCTAATCGGTGCATTGATCATGGCAAGTATTGATAACGGGATGAGCATGATGAACATCGAAACCTTCTGGCAATATATTGTGAAAGGCTTAATTTTGATTGTTGCGGTTTGGATTGATATTTCAAGCAAGAAATAGACAGGGCCAGTTTGCATGACTTTTATAAGAAGGTCAGATTTAGTGTAGCGGCTAAGTTGGTCCGATTGATTGATCGTAAAAAGATGGTTATCGATTTCAGAAACTTTGCTGCAAAGTTTCTAATAAAATTCTTATTGATAGGTCGTATAATAAAGGGAGGAATGTTCCATGCGAAAAATTAAATGGGGAATCCTCAGTACCGCAAACATTGCCCAAACACAAGTCATTCCTGCAATTCAAAGATCGGCTATATCAGAGGTTGAAGCGATTGCAAGCTCTAATGGCAAAGCGGAAGCGGCAGCTGCGGAACTGAATATTCCGAGAGCATATGAAACGTATGAAGAACTGCTGCAAGATCCGAATATCGATGCTGTCTATATTCCCCTGCCTAACAGTCTACACCGGAAATGGGTTCTCGAAGCAGCCAGGCATGGCAAGCATATTCTTTGTGAAAAGCCGGCAGCGTTAACAGCAGGGGAAGTGATCGAGATGAAGAGGTACTGCGAGGAACAAAAGGTATTATTTATGGAAGCCTTTATGTATCAATTTCATCCTCAGCATAAGCGTGTGAAGGAGATCATTGCCTCAGGAGAAATCGGGGAAGTAAAGCTGATGAAAAGCAGTTTCTCCTTTTATATGGAGGACCGTGACACGAACATCCGAATGGATAGAAGTTTGGGTGGCGGCAGTATTTATGATGTTGGCTGCTATTGTATCCATGCAATGAGGACTATGTTAGAAGCCGAGCCTGTGAATATCCATGTGCGTGGCAAGCAAGATCCAGATACAGGTGTGGATGTTTCAGCTGTGGGATACATGGAATTCGATCAAGGTATTCAAGGTGTTTTTGATTGCAGCTTTGAAGCTTCATTCAGAAATGAATATGAGGTTGTAGGCACAAAGGGAAGAGTTTTCGTACCAAGAGCTTTCCGTCCGGATGTCAGTGACGGTGTAGGAACAATAACGGTTGAATCCGCTGGTCAGCAAAGAATTGAGCAGATTGAAGGAGACATTTATTTAGCTGAAATAGATCATTTTTCAGAAGCAATCCTCGAAAAGAAACCTTTGATTTATCCAGCAGAAAAAACCATCGCCAATATGCGTGTTATTGATGCCTGCTATTCATCTTTGGAAAAGAATGAGAAGATAACTTTATTATAAAGATTGGGTACACAAAACTTTTCTTGGGACATGGAAGGGAAACCTCCCCATGTCTATCAATATGTACATGGAGGTTATCAGTTTGAAAAATTCTAAGCAGAATGAACCTTTAGTTACGCATATTTTTACGGCAGATCCTTCGGCGCATGTATTTGAAGGGAAGCTTTATATTTATCCATCGCATGATCTTGATCATGATGAGCCTTCGAATGATAATGGGGACCAGTATAAGATGGAGGATTACCATGTCCTTTCGATGGAAGATGCCGATGCTTCATGTATTGACCATGGGGAAGTGCTTCATCTGAAAGATATTCCTTGGGCAAGCAAGCAGCTTTGGGCTCCAGATGCCGCATATAAAAATAACACCTATTATTTATTTTTCCCGGCGCGAGATCAAGAGGGAATCTTCAGAATTGGTGTGGCGACGAGCCAAAGTCCTGCAGGGCCTTTCAAACCTGAGCCAAATTATATTCCTGGAAGCTTCAGCATTGACCCGGCGGTGTTAGTGGATGAGGATGACAGAGCTTATATTTATTTTGGCGGCCTCTGGGGAGGACAGCTTGAAAAGTGGCAAACAGGCGAGTTCATACCTGATGCTGAAGGCCCAGCACCGACGGAACCTGCTTTAGGACCAATTGTTGCTGAATTAACGGATGATTTGCTGAATTTCAAAGTGGAGCCACATGAAATCTCCATTATTGATGAAAATGGCAATCCGATTCTTGCAGGTGATGAGAACCGCAGATATTTTGAGGGGCCATGGGTCCATAAATACAATGGACTTTATTATCTTTCTTATTCTACCGGCACGACTCATAAAATTGTTTACGCTGTCAGCGAGAATCCACAAGGGCCATTTGTCTATAAAGGCACGATTCTTACACCTGTCAGCGGCTGGACAACCCACCATTCGATTGTTCAATTCAAAGAAAAGTGGTATTTGTTCTATCATGACTGTTCGATGTCCGAAGGCGTTAACCATAAACGGTCTGTGAAATTCACTGAACTAAAATATAATGAAGATGGAACGATTCAAACGATTGATCCTTATGGTGATCGATAAAATTCTACAGACGAAAAACCCGATTCAAAACTGAATCGGGTTTTATTTTAGCAATTCTGTATTTCTCCAGCTTTTATAAAATTGTCTACCACAAAAGCGGACATTCCTAAGGCGGTTGAATATTTTCCAAGCATTGAAAACTCCAGATGCATCTCCTTTTGGTGGTATGCAAGTGTATGATTTTCAATCGTTTTACGAATAGGCTCCTCGATCCATTCTCTGATCAAGGCTAAACGGTTTCCAATGATCACCTGATCGGGATTGAAGGTATTAATAATATTATTGATACCAAACCCTAAGTACTGTCCAATCTTTTCAAAAAGCTCGATTGCTGATTTTTCTCCATTTTTAGCATAGTCAATCAAGGACTCCAATGAGTCAATATTTTCTCCAGCCATTTCCAGCAAAGCGTGTTCAGATGCATAGGCTTCCCAACATCCTCTGCTGCGACAGTTACAGCGTTTTCCGTTCATTTCTAAAATCATATGTCCCATTTCACCTGAAAACCCGCTTTTCCCCCGGTATAGCTCTTTGTTTAAAATAATTCCGACACCAATTCCGATTCCGGCACTGACATAAAGGATGTTTTCATAGTCCTGTCCAGCGCCAAATTGCTGCTCACCGACAGCTCCGGCATTTGCTTCATTTTCGATGATGATTGGCATGTTAGAGATTTTTTCCAAGTCCTCTTTTAATTGGATGTTAGTCCAGCCTAAATTTGGAGCAAGTAGAACGGAGCCTTGTTTGTTTACAATTCCAGGGACACCTACTCCAATTCCAACAATGCCATATCTGCTGTCTGGCATCTCATCCATCAGGGATTGGATCATTGTTTGGACAGTACTGATAATGGCGGCATAGGAGGTCCGGTTCACGCTTTGGCTTTTCTCGATGATAATCTTCCCTTTTAAATCGGTTAGCACTGACAATATATAGTTAACACCGATATCAACACCGATCGAATAGCCAGTATTCCTGTTAAAATGGAGGAGGACCGGTCGCCGGCCGCCGCTTGAAATCCCCGGTCCAGATTCGTAAATCAGCTCATCCTCTAATAGTTCGGTGACTAAAGAAGAGACGGTTGTCTTGTTTAAGCCTGTTACATTGGCAATGTCTGCTCTGGAAATAGTCTCTTTTTCAATAATCAAACTGAGGACAAGTGCTTTATTGTTTTTCTTTACAACATGCTGATTCCACGTTAAGATTCCCACTAAATTATAGCTCCTTATTCAATAGTAATTTAATTTTATCATAAACTTAGTTTTCTAAACATACAAACTTTTGGAGACTGGTGAAAAATCAAATTCTTTTTAAGTGATAAACCTTAATTAGTAACGCTAATCCTACACTAAAATATAAAAAGTATCATCGCTTTATCTTAGTTTATCATATAGACAAACAAAGTTTGTGGTGTTATAATTTGATTTGTAATAGGATAAATCAATTTTTTAAAAACCTATTTTGTAAGCATTTACATGAATGATTTCTAAACAAAAATCAGGGAGGAAATACGGCATGGCTTATTTTGATTCAGTGAACAAAATCCAATTTGAGGGTCCTCGTTCCAACAATCCTTTTGCATTTAAATATTATAATCCAGAAGAAAAAATTAATGGAAAATCAATGGAAGAGCTTCTTCGTTTTTCAGTTGCCTATTGGCATACGTTTACAGCGAATGGTTCTGATCCATTCGGTGTTGGGACTGCAGTTCGTTCATGGAACAGTTTACAGGGCATGGATTTGGCAAAAGCTCGTGTTGAAGCTGCTTTTGAACTTTTTGATAAATTGAATGTTCCATTTTTTGCTTTTCACGATGTGGACATTGCTCCAGAAGGCAGCACTTTAAAAGAAACAAACGAAAACCAGGAAGAAATTGTTTCAATGATTAAAGAATACATGAAAACAAGCAAGACGAAATTGCTTTGGAACACGGCTAATATGTTTACTAATCCAAGATATACTCATGGTGCTGCGACTTCTCCAAATGCTGATGTATTCGCATACTCTGCGGCTAAGGTGAAAAAAGGCCTTGAAGTAGCAAAAGAACTCGGTGCAGAAAACTATGTATTTTGGGGCGGACGTGAAGGTTACGAAACATTGCTTAATACGGACATGAAGCTAGAGCAGGATAACCTGGCCCGTTTCTTCCATATGGCAGTCGATTATTCAAAGGAGATTGGTTTGAATATTCCATTTCTAATTGAGCCAAAACCAAAAGAACCTACTAAACACCAATACGACTTTGATGTGGCTACTGGTCTTGCATTCTTGCAAAAATATGATCTTACAGACTACTTCAAGTTCAATATTGAAGCGAACCACGCTACACTTGCCGGCCATACTTTTGAGCATGAACTAAGAACGGCTCGGATTAATGGAATGCTTGGTTCAGTGGATGCCAACCAGGGTGATACACTGCTTGGCTGGGATACAGATGAATTCCCAACAGATTTGTATACAAACACACTGGCAATGTATGAGATTCTGAAAAATGGCGGATTGGGAAGCGGCGGACTGAACTTCGACGCAAAAGTAAGAAGAGGTTCATTTGAGGCTGATGATCTTTTCTACGCTCACATTGCAGGAATGGATGCTTTTGCAGTCGGTCTAAAAGTGGCAAACAAATTAATTGAAGATAAAGTGCTTGATAGCTTCATTGAAGAACGATACAGCAGCTATACTACAGGAATTGGCTTGAAAATCGCAGAGGGTAAAACAAACTTCCGTGAGCTTGAAGAATATGCCCATCAATTAACGGAAATTAAAAATCAATCTGGCAGAACAGAACGCCTAAAAGCGTTAATCAATCAATATTTACTAGAAACACTTTCAAGTGTAAGAGTTTAATGTTCCTGATTTGAAAACATAAACATTGGGGTTGTCTAAAAAACGAAGTGCTAAATCCTCGAAATGAGGACCAGCCTGGTTAGACAGCCCCATTTTCATAGAATAGGAGAGGATCTCGATGAAATACGTCATCGGTGTGGACCTTGGTACAAGTGCGGTCAAAATCTTGCTTGTTAATCAAAATGGAGAAGTGAGCAGGGAAGTATCCAAATCTTATCCCCTTATTATTGAAAGGTCTGGTTACAGTGAACAGAACCCTGAGGAATGGGTGGATAAAACCACTGAGGGGCTTGCTGAACTATTAGAGCAATTTGATGGAGATGTCAATGAAATAGAAGGCATCAGTTTTTCCGGGCAAATGCATGGACTTGTCTTATTGGACGAAAACCATAAGGTATTAAGGAATGCGATTTTATGGAATGATACGAGAACTACTAAGCAATGTGAGGAGATTTACAGTGTTGTTGGCAGAGAGAGGCTGCTGGAGGTAACGAAGAATCCTGCGTTGGAAGGTTTCACTTTGCCAAAGATCCTCTGGGTAAAAGAAAATGAGCCGCAGGTATTTGAACGTGCAAGCACTTTTTTGCTTCCTAAGGATTATTTGCGTTATCGCATTACCGGGGAAGTCCAGATGGAATACTCGGATGCTGCCGGGACTTTATTGTTGAACGTGGCTGAGCGTCAATGGAGCCTGGAGATACTCAAGGCATTTGGACTTTCTGCTGAGTTTTGTCCTCCATTGGTGGAATCCCATGATTTCGTTGGCAATATTTCATCTGAATTTGCGAAGGAAACCGGGTTATTAGAAGGAACAAAAGTGTTTGCAGGCGGTGCTGATAATGCTTGCGGCGCGATTGGCTCTGGGATTTTATCGGAAGGAAAAAGCATGTGCAGTATCGGCAGCTCTGGTGTTATTCTATCTTATGAAGAAAGAAATGACCTCGATTTTGCAGGAAAAGTTCATTATTTTAATCATGGAGAAGAGAATGCTTATTACACGATGGGCGTGACGTTGGCAGCGGGTTACAGTCTAAGCTGGTTCAAGGATACCTTTGGACAACAGGAAGAATTTGAGCAGTTCTTAGGAGGAGTGAATGAGGTACCAGCCGGAAGCAATGGGCTGTTATTTACTCCTTATATCGTCGGGGAGAGAACGCCGCATGCCGACTCAGCCATCCGCGGCAGCTTTGTTGGCATTGATGCTTCACATGAGCGCAAGCACTTTGCACGGGCAGTGCTTGAGGGAATCACATTCTCCCTGAATGAATCCATTGAGATCTTCAGAAGTAGCGGAAAGACGATTGACTCAATCATCTCTATCGGAGGCGGAGCTAAAAACGAAACGTGGCTGCAAATGCAGGCCGATATTTTCAATGCTAAAATTGAAAAGCTGGCAAGTGAACAGGGACCTGGAATGGGAGCGGCAATGCTCGCTGCATATGGCTGCGGCTGGTTTCCATCACTGAAGGAGTGCGCCGAAGCATTCATTCGAGTCTCTAAAACCTATGAGCCAATTCAGGAAAATGTTGTACAATATAAGAAACTCTTTTCGATTTATCAGAATGTATACACACAAACTAAGACGCTTAATGACCAGTTAAGAGAATTCAGAAAATAATCTTGTTACACGCTCCCCCGCGTAATGTGGGGCTTTCTTTTTAAAAAGGCTGTACTCGTAAAGATTGTTGTTAAAATCCTAAAGCCGATTGTAGCGAAATATAAAGCCGTTTTGCAGGTCGGTATAAAGTTGGCATGCGCTTTCTCATGAAAGAGTGCTTTGCGAAGAAAGATAGGTCATTCAATCCTATTTTGTAGTCAATAGCAACAAAGTTTGAGAAAAGAGCCTTTAAAAAAGAGAGGAGGATTTTGCTGTGGAAGTTTTGCAAGAAACATATGGACAAATCAGCAGCCAGCCTGTCTATTCATTTACTTTGACAAATGACCATGGGATGGAAGTGACGGCCATTAATTATGGCTGTATTATCACCAAAATGAAAGTTCCGGATCGAGATGGGAAATTTGAAAATATTGTTCTCGGCCATGACACGCTTGATGAGTATCTGAACGACCCTTACTTCCTCGGTGCTATCGTTGGGAGGGTGGCTGGACGAATCAATGGCGGCAGTTTTGAACTGGATGGGAAAAACTTCACTCTGGCCCAAAATGATAACACCAACCATCTCCATGGCGGATTAAAGGGCTTTGACAAGGTAGTCTGGGATGCAAAGTTCATTGACGATGGTGTTCTGTTTTCCTATTTAAGCAGGGACGGAGAGGAAGGCTATCCGGGAAATCTGTACATAGAAGTGACATACAGGCTGAATAATGACAATGAATTATCGATCCAGTATCGGGCGCAAACAGATCAAAAAACGCTGCTTACTGCCACAAATCATTCCTATTTTAATTTGAGTGGTAACCTGAAACGGGATGTTTTAAATCATTCGTTGTATCTAAAAAGTTCGCGTTTTCTTGAGCTGGACGAGGAATTCCTGCCGACCGGCAGTATATTAGATGTCAACGATACATCTTTTGATTTTACGAAAGGTGGTAAAATAAAAGCGGGGGCTGAATCGGACCATCCCCAAAATATTCTCGTAGGAAACGGATATGATCATCCATTTATATTGGATGATAACCATGATAAAGAGATTGTACTGAAGGACCCAGAAAGCGGGCGTACCCTGACGGTTGAAACAGATGAACATGCTGTTGTCGTGTACTCGGGGAATTCTCTAAAAGCGGAAGGAGACTTCAGAGGTGTTCTTTCCAGAAAGTACTTGGGAATCTGTCTGGAAACACAAGCCTATCCTGATAGCATCCATCACCCTAACTTTCCATCGATGGTTCTGGAAAAAGGGGAAATGTATTCATCGATCACAAGATATAAATTTGGATTGGAATAAGGAGATGATGAAATGAATTACCGTGAATTAGGAAATACTGGAATCAAGATCAGTGAAGTGAGTTTTGGGACATGGGCAATTGGAGGTTCATGGGGCAAGACGAATGATCAAGAAGCGTTAAGGTCGCTGGAGTACGCGATTGATCATGGTGTCAATTTTTTTGATACAGCCGATGTATATGGTGACGGTCATAGTGAAGAGTTGTTAGCGAAGGCTACCAAAGGCAAGGAAGACCAGATCCATATCGCGACAAAATTTTGCCGCAAGGGTGATATACACGATCCGAAAAACTATAGCTATGAAACTGTCAGATCTTATTGCGAAGATAGTCTCCGTCGTTTGAACAGGGAATCCATTGACTTGTATCAGATTCATTGCCCGGCTACTGAGATTTTGCGGGATGGTAGTGTGTTTGACGTGCTCGACCGTCTCCAGGAGGAAGGGAAGATCCGCCATTATGGAGTCAGTGTCGAAACGGTGGAAGAGGGGCTGATCAGCATGGAAAATCCAAATGTGAAAAGCCTGCAGATCATTTTTAATATGTTCCGGCAGAAGCCGCTGGAGACATTGATCCCTGAAGCTTATCGAAAAGGAGTAGGGCTGCTGGTGAGGCTGCCGCTAGCTAGTGGGCTGCTAACTGGTAAATTTTCAGCTGGGCATGTATTTGAAGAGGATGATCATCGCCGTTTTAATGAAAATGGAGAGGCGTTTAATGTTGGCGAAACATTTGCGGGTCTTGGGTTCAAAAAAGGTGTGGAACTGGCCGACCAGCTGAAGTGGATTGCCGAAGGTCGCCAATCGATGGCGAGCGCCGCACTGCGTTGGATTCTCGATCAAAAGGAGATCACTTGTATCATTCCAGGCTTTAAAAACGCGGCTCAAGTAAAGGACAATCTCGGCGCTCTCGAAACAACACCATTCACAGAAGAAGAACTGCAGACAACCCAGCGTTTTTATCAAGAGAACGTGATGGACTTTATCAGAGGGCCGTACTGATAGCATTTTATAATCTGAATCAACTCAGAGAAACCAGTCGACGGTACCCTTATGAAGAAGGAAAGGGTTGCATAAGGGTATCTCAGAGCCTGAATGAAATCCTTACTAAATAAATCAATGCGCAGTCGGGGCACAAATATTAATTTTGTGCTTTCTTTTTTGATTTTCGGTGGTGGATGCTTGGTCAAACTGTTTTATAATGTTAGAAAGGGGCTAATTCGGATAAGAACACTGGTTTTAGCCTGTTTTCCTTCAGTTGCACAGCTTTTTGATTGTGCTGAAAAGGGATATATATGTCGTTGGAGGGATTAGATGAATTCACTGGCAAACCGGGCTTTTGCAGCTACTGAATGGATTACGAAATTTGCCTATATAAATATTCTTTGGATTGGGTTCTCACTCGCTGGTCTCATTGTCTTGGGATTCTTCCCGGCAACGATTGCGATGTTTACAATCATCCGTAAATGGCTGAAAGGAGAGTCCGATATCCCGATCTTCCGGACCTTTTGGACAACCTGGAAATCGGAGTTTTTCCGCAGCAATGGATTTGGATTACTAGTAGATACAGTCGTTGGGCTGATTGTTTTTAACTTGGTCTTTGTTGAAAGATCAGGAAACGGTTTTATTAGTGCTATTCAAATTTCCATCTATTTGTTTATGTTTGCCAGCATCATGACTATTTTGTATCTATTCCCGGTATATGTCCATTTTGAGTTGAAGTGGTTCCAGATGGTTAAAAACTCATTCCTGATGATGCTGATCAGCCCAATTGAAAATATCGTGATGATCGCAGGAGTTGTTGCAGTATTATTCGTGGTTAAATTAATCCCCGCTTTAGGTTTCTTTTTTGGGGGTAGTCTCACGGCAGCCATCATCATGTCCGTCGCCTATCTCGTTTTCGGAAAAATGGACAGGAAAAGAAGGGTAACTGAGTAAAAATATTAGTTGTGACCTAATGAGGACATTGGGGTGTTTAACGGTCATAAAAAAGGCAAACATGTGCCCGTGAAGCGAGAATAAGCACACTTTTTTGGCCGTATAAAAAAAGACAGATATCAAAAGGTCTTGTTAAAATCCTTTTGTAGCTGTCTTCTCCCATATCAACCCTTAACAGATCCAGCTGCCATCCCCTCAACAATCTTGTCACTTAAGAACAAGAAGGCTAAAAGAATTGGTACTATACTGATTACTAGAGTTGCCCCGATCGCTCCCCAATCTGTTAGATATTGTCCTACGAAGTTATTGATCCCAACCGTCAGGGTCTTCCATTTGTCTGAACTGATGAAGGTGTTAACAAACACGAACTCATTCCAGTTGTAGATCATATTGATGATTGCAGTTGTTGACAAGACAGGTACGGTCATCGGCAGGGTAATCTGGAAGAAAATTCTGTGGACCGAGCATCCGTCCATAACCGCAGCTTCTTCAATTTCCCGTGGGAAGGTGCGATAAAAGCCTAACAGAATCATAATCGTCAAAGGCAGATTGAAGGCTGTATACGATAAGACAATCGATACAGGGCTATTAATTAAGTTAGCTTTGTTGTACATATTAAACAAAGGTATGATCGTCGAATGCAAAGGAATCATGTAAGCGACCAGGAATAGTCCAAGAACAAGGCCGCTTAGCTTCCAAGTCATACGTGTAACAGCAAATGTCACGAAACTGGCCAGGATGATCGTAAGGACAACGGATAACAGGGTGATCCATACGCTATTGAAAAAATAGACCCCGATATTGCCTGAAGTCCAGGCCTTTGTATAGTTACCCCACTGCGGATCCTGTGGCAACGAGAAAGGAGACATCCCGAAAACTTCCTGATTGGTTTTTAGTGAAAAGAACAAAAGCCATACTAATGGATAAATTTGAATTACAGCAAATAACCCTAATATTAGATAAAGAAATCCAAATCCGATTTTGTTCAAGTAAGATTTCTTTGTTTTTTGGGGTGTGGTAAGGGTCGTTGCTGCTGGTTGTGTGCTAACCTCGTTCATTATGTTTCACTCCCTTAAAATTGAACATCATCTTTAGATTTCGTTAGTTTCGAAATTAAAAAAGTCATGATGAGTGCGATCACTAATAGTCCAAACCCTATTGCACTGCCATAACCGAAATTATTCAATTTAAATGCTTCTTTGTACATATAGGAAGCCATTACCTCGCTGGCTCCGTTAGGCCCTCCGCCTGTCATAACATAAATCAAGTCAAAATATTTCAGTGAACCGACTACTGCGAGCATGATGGTCACTTTAAAAACTCCGGATATCAATGGCAGCTTTATCTTATAGGCAATCTGCAAAGAGCTTGCTCCATCAATTTTTGCTGCTTCAATGATTTCGTCAGGGACATTCTTTAATGCAGCATAATAAATAAGAATATAAAATCCCGCAAACTGCCAGATAATCGGAATGAAGATGGCATAAAGCGCAATGTCGGGATCAGCCAGCCAAATTGGTGTATTTTCCACCCCAAACATTTCAAGTAATTTATTGGCCATACCATTCGTTGGATCAAAAATCTTCATCCATAGCTGAGCGATAGCGACAGAGGATAATAACATAGGGATTAAGTATATCTTTCTCAATAAATCCGCACCTTTGATTTTACTCGCTAAAACCAGGGAGATTGCCAAGTACAGCAATAAGCTTGCTGTGGAAAAAATGGCTAAGAGAAAAGAATGATAGGTACTTGTCCAGAACATTTTATCCTGTACAAGGGTAATGTAATTATCAAACCCGATAAAGGTCATCTCACCGATTCCGTCCCATTGCATGAAGCCGTAATAGCCTGATAGTACAATTGGAATATAGATAAGGGCGAGTATTAGAAGTAATGCTGGAAGTGTGTAAAGGGCGATCACGTATTTATTCGACATAACATTTTTCATGTTGGTTAGCCGCCATCCTTTCTTATAATGAAGAGGGCATATTCATCAGCAATATGCCCTCTTTCTAAGCAAGTATTATTTCTCAGCAGCAAGTGCTTCTTCTTGCGTTTTTGCAAACTCTTCAGGAGTTGTTTGTCCGCCGAATAATGCTTGAATCTGATTCAAGTGTACATCTGCTACGCTGGCAGACATCTGAACATCTGCATATAAAGTCAGGTTTGTTGCATTCCCTAAGTCATTCAGGATGTCAATGTACATTGGATGAAGCTCTCCATTGGATGTATCAACGACTGTAGCCGGGATGACTCCAGCGTCTACAACTGAACGCTTGCCCCATTCTTCTACAAGGTAGGAGACAAATTTTTTCGCTTCGTCTTTAACCTTTGATTGTTCAGAAACGAACAGTCCAACACCAGGACCCCCTACATAGCTGTCAATATCGCCTTTGCCGCCTTCATAGGTAGGGAATTTGAAGTAACCAACTTTATCTTTGAATTCCTGAGAGACATCAGGAGTTGTTGTATAGTTTGGAAGTTCCCAGGTAGCCATTAAGTACATAGCAGCCTGTTCATTCATAAAGTAACCTTTTGCTTCATCGTTGGAAAGTCCGTTGTAGCCTTTAACGAATGCGCCCATTTTGACAAGCTTTTCAATTTCTTCCGCTGCCTGGACTAGAGTTGGATCTTCAAAGCTTCCAGAACGATTGATCGCATTGTTCAAAGCCTCTGGTCCGCCAATGCGGTCAGCAAGGTACATATACCACATGGATCCAGTCCAGCGGTCTTTATTACCTAAAGTGATCGGAGTAACCTTGTTATCAGAAAGTGTTTTAACGACATTCAGAAATTCATCGTATGTCTTTGGAACTTCTAGGTTATACTTTTTGAATATTTCTTTGTTGTAATAAACCGGGGTGATGTTTAGTTCAAGAGGTACTGCGTATGGCTTCCCGTCTACTGAGAAAGCGTCAAGCGTACCGGCAACGAAATTCTCTTCCTTGGCAATGTCATCTAATGGAGCAAACATCTTTCCATTAACGAAAGGTTTCATATACCCTGCCGCCCAGGTAATCCCGACATCCGGCAGTTCATTTGAAGCAGATAATACTTTGATTTTCTCTTTGTACTGCTCATTCCCTAGGATTTCGGTCTGGATGTCTACATCAGGATGTTCTGTTTCATAGGCATTGATAATGTCATCCACAATAGTGTATTGTGCATTTGAACTTCCTTCAGGCCATAGATGCATCATTTTTACGACGGTTTTATCTCCGCTGGATTCCTTCGTATCATTAGTGGAACCAGTAGAGGAAGAACAGCCTGCCAAAAACAGTCCGCCTGCCAATGCCAAGCTCATCCCGTAGGAAAACGCTTTCTTTTTCATCAATCATAAACCCCCCTCAATGTTTGTGTGTCTACGTGTTACAGTTAAAGTCTAACACCAGGGAGAAAATCAAAAAAGGCAACTGCGTTTAGGAAAAATACTACTATTTTTAGAAAGCACTTTCATTTCCTGTTTTCCGGTAGGCACTCGGTGTTATACCCTCTAATTCCTTGAAAATTTTATTGAAGTACTTTGCGGTTTTATAGCCGACTTCTTCCGCTATTTCATTAATTGGGAGGGTCGTCGATAGGATTAATTCCTTTGCGCGTTGGATTCTTCTTCTGGTCACATATTCACTGAAATTAAGGTCGACTTGCTCCTTGAATAATACGCTAAAATAGCTGGAATTCAAGTGTACATGGGCAGCAACATCTTTCAATGTGAGTTCTTCCTTGAGATTGCGGTCGATATAAATAATCGCCTTGCGGATGGTATCTTTGGTTGAATCCATCTTGTTGCTGGCATCGACGATTTTCTCGTCGACCACTTTTTCGATCAAGCCTGCCCGTTCTTGTTTCTCCATGACTTTCACAGCATCTTCGACAGCTTCGATCAGCTTCTTTTTTCCAATGGGTTTTAAAAGATAATTGATGACACCGAGCTGTAATGCTTGCTGTGCGTACTCGAATTCGGAATAGGCGGATATGACAATCACTACGGGCCTCATTCCTTTTTCCTTCAGTGTCTTTAATAACTGCAGACCTGTCATTTCGGGCATCCGGATATCGGATAGTAAAATATGAATCTTCTTTTCCTGTGCAATGCGCAAGACCTCCTCACCGCTTTCCGCAGAGAGGATTGTGTAATCGCCGTTGTTCCAGCTTTCCAATGTTCTTTGCAAGCCTTGTTTCGTTCTGGGCTCATCATCTACAATCAATATATTTTTAGAGAACATTTTTATCTCCTCCTTCAACTGGTAGATCGAACGTAATTCGAGTTCCCTGATCTAATTCACTCTCAATCAAAAGGTTTGTGTATGAAATGCTCTGGTAGTATAGCTTTAAGCGTTTATAGACATTTGAAATGGCTATCCCTTTTCCGCTCTCAGAGGATGTACTGCCACCTTCAATCGAATGGACAATCTGTGAAAGCCGCTCTTGGTCTATCCCGGATCCATCATCTTTTATGATGATACGAATTCGCTCTTGGTTTTCATGTTCAACAGGTTCTACGACTACAGAAATCAGGCAGTCTCCTGTTTTATTTCCAGCTCCATGGAGTGCTGCGTTTTCTACCAGAGGCTGTATGATTAGTTTAGGAATCTTCACATGCTCATATTTTTCCGGGACCGAGACATGCCATTGCAGCCTGTCTCCAAAACGCATTTTCATGATTTCCATATAGTCGCTGATGTGCTTGATTTCGTCTTTCAAGTACACCCAGTCATCATCGGTTTCTTTGGTAATGGTATAACGGAATAAATCCGACATGGAGACCACAAGTTCAGCAAGTTCTTCCTCATCTTTTTCATCAAGTGACCAATGAAGCGCGTCCAGCGTGTTAAATAAGAAATGCGGGTTGATTTGCGCTTGGAGCGCTTTCAATTCACTTTGGCTTCTTAATATCTCCTTCTGATAAACCATCTGCATCAAATGGTTCGTTTCTTTTACCAGTTGGTTATAGGTACTGTTCAATTCATTGATTTCGTTAACTGAGTACACTTCAGGATTCAGTGTTAATGACCCATCCCCAGCTCGCTGCATGGTTTTTGTCAATCGTAATATAGGTCGTGTAATCAATGTAGAGAGGAAGAAAGAACTGATGGAAAAAATGATGAGGCCGACGAACCCAGATAAAATAATTCCGTTCCTGATCCAAGACATCCCCTCTGTTAGCGCGCTTACAGGGGTTAAAATGAAGACTGTCCATCCTGTAAGGTCTGATGTTTGCTTTGTTATAATATAGTCCCGCTCATGAAGTTGCACGACGTTTTCTTTGCTATCAATTATGCTCTTGATTTCACCGTTATAATTCTGGATGATTGGATTTTGATCTTGATCCAAAAGAATTGAATACTGGTCGTTCTCATATTTTTCATTAGCGAAATGGAAATGACTCCGGTTAATACTGATTAAAAGATAACCGCCATTTCTATATTGTCTTTCCATCAAATTAACTCTCCGGATGGCGAGGTAGTAGTTTTTATCATTTGGATCTTCACCAATCCAAACGATTCGTCCTCTAGCCTGGTTCGCTTTCTCAATCCATTTCCGACCTACACGGTTTATTAACTCATCGTCGTCGAGGGGGAGGACACGCTGCCTTTTTTCGGAAAACAATTGAAAGGAAAAAATCCCATCTGTATTTCCGATAATCCGGTTGATATGCCCCATTAATTGCTGCCTGTCGCTAAAAGATACTTGTTTTCCGTCATGTACATCCGTTAAGATTCTTTGAACCCCTTCATCTGTAATAACTAGCTTTGAATTCATGTTGATCTGCTCGTAAAGAGATTCAATTCGTCCATTGGCTTCAATCGCTACTTGCTGGATCTGCGTTTCGGCGTTGTTCTGGAGGAGTGCCGAGACTTGTCCTAATGTTAAAAGACTGACGATCAATAAGACAATCACCATGACAAGCAAAAAGATAAAAAGAATCTGGTTGCGTAATGTGTTCCACTTTTTAAGTTGTTTCAGCACGGTCGGTTCGCCTTTCTTTTCTAGGATTAAATTTCCTTACTATTATATCTTTCTAACGAACGGGTAAGATGTCTATTCAGATAAGTTATGTGAAGTATCAATTTTCATCTAGTCCTATTTTATCATTTTTAAAGAAAACTTTAAATTATTAGTTTATTAAGTGGATAAACAAAGATTGATGCTGATATAATCTTATTACGTCAGGTAACAGCTGTCTATTTTTTTAAACCTTTATGAAAGCCCTTTCTTTTGTTCCTGGCCAAGCAAACTGATGAGGGGGGATCATTCGTTAGAACTGAGTAAAATGCAAAAAGATAATTTTAGAAAGCGGGGGAACTCCTAATATGTTAAAAGTATTGCGTAAACCATTTCTTACTGGACTGGCTTTGTCCCTATTTTTACCTGCCGGATTGTCCAATGTTGCAGCAGCTGGCCCGATTAGTGCCCTGGATGTCGAAGTGGAACTGGATGAAAGGTATGCAGATTCATTCGATATTGGTGCAGCTGTTGAACCTAGCATGCTTGAAGGAAAGGACGCTGATGTACTAAAGCGCCATTTTAACAGCATTGTCGCCGAAAATGTCATGAAACCGATTAATATTCAGCCTGAAGAAGGGAAGTTCACCTTCGAGGAAGCAGATAAAATTGTTCAGTTTGCGAAAGAGAATGACATGGAGCTACGCTTCCACAATCTTGTGTGGCACAGTCAAGTTCCTGAATGGTTCTTCCTGGATGAAGAAGGAAACAAGATGGTCGATGAAACAGATCCTAAACAGCGCGAAAGGAATAAAAAATTATTGCTTAAACGATTGGAAACGCACATTAAAACGATCGTCAAACGCTATAAAAATGATGTGGACTCATGGGATGTAGTCAACGAAGTGATCGATGAGTATGCGCCAAACGCCGAGGGCTTACGCGAATCTCCTTGGTATCAAATCACAGGTAAAGAATATATCAAGGTTGCGTTTAAAACAGCGAACCGCTATGCTGCAAAGGACGCCAAGCTTTACATCAATGACTACAACACCGAGGTACAACCGAAAAGAGATTACTTATATGCCCTTGTGAAGGAACTGGTTGAAGAGGGAGTTCCAGTCGATGGAGTCGGGCATCAAGGACATATCCAAATCGCCTGGCCTTCACTTCCCGAAATCGAGGATTCCATCAACATGTTTGCTGATTTAGGCCTTGATAACCAAATTACGGAACTGGATGTAAGCCTTTATGGCTGGCCGCCAAGACCTGCTTATCCAGATTATGAAGATATCCCTGCAAGCGAATTCGAACGCCAGGCAGAACGCTATGACCAGCTGTTCGAACTATACGAAAGTCTGGGAGACAAGATCAGCAGCGTGACATTCTGGGGAGTGGCAGATAATCATACTTGGTTGAACGACCGCGCAGAACAGTACAATGACGGAGTTGGAGTCGACGCACCATTTGTTTTTGATAACGAGTACAATGTAAAACTGGCTTATTGGGCGATTATTGACTAAAAGAATAAATAGCTTAGTAGATTGCATTTCCTTGGCTTTTTGCCTACGCTTTGTTGTTTTGTTCAACAAAGTGTAGGCGGCCAAAAATTAGGAGAGAAATAGGCTAATGAAAAAATTAAAAGGACTGTTTATGGCTTTGATCTTATTACTAATTGCGAGTACTCAATACCAGCTGCCAGTCAGCGCAAAACAAACTGAAAAGGTTGAGATCCCGGTTTTGCTTTATCATGTCGTGAAGCCAGATCCCGACCCGGATAATCCTTATCAATTCAGTCTAGAAGAATTTGAAAAACATATGGATTACCTTCATGAAAATGGTTACCGCACTTTAACAATGAAGCAATATTTCAACATTCTTGATAATAAAGCGGCCATGCCAAAGAAGCCTATATTGCTGACTTTTGACGACAATTCAAATGATTTTTATCCATATGTGTATCCAGTCTTGCAGAAGTATGGAATGAAAGCCACTCAATTTACGGTGTCAGATTGGGTCGATGGCAGCTGGAATATGACTTCAACTGAACTTCTGACCATAATGGAAAAGGGTGTAGACATCCAAAATCATTCAGTAACACATCCGGCCCTTGCCGATCTAACCAGAGAGAAGCAATACACAGAAATCAATGAAGCAACCAAGGCCCTTAAAGATCTGACAGGCAGAACAACCAATACCTTCGCCTATCCTTATGGCAGCTATAACGCCGATACCACCTCCGTTTTAGAAGAATTAGGATTTAAAGGCGCATTCAAAGTAGGCGGCGGACTCAGCACTGATCAGAGTGACAGGTATGAACTGCCAAGGATAATGATTTTGCAGAATCATACATTGGAAGATTTAATGAGAATGATAGAAACCGGAAATTAAAGAGAAGAAAACAATGAAGGAGTTCACCTAAAAATAAACATACTCGAAAAACGATTAAAGATATTGAAAGATACCTTTTCAAAAAATTAACTAGCATTCAGGGCACAAATGAAAGGTTTGTGCCTTCTTTTTGTTTTTTTTTAACGATTTTGTGTTTAACTGGTTTATAATAGAATCGCAATAATTGGGATTTTCCTTTTTTGAGAGGTTATCATTACTAGTAGTCAAATAATGGGAGGAAATCAATGTCTAGTGTACTAACACAGCGTGAGATAAGGAAGTTATTCACGGATGCGGTTTATCGTCGTGGTCTGGCTTATTATAAACAGGGTTATGTGGGAAACTTGACTTTTGATCCCGCGAGAGAATTATGGAAGGCGAGCGTCAGAGGATCAATGGTTTACCAAGTTACTATTCATATGGATGAAGATGGAATCGAATGCGACTGTGAGTGTCCAGCGTTCGGCAATTATTCAAGCCCTTGCAAGCATGTGGCGGCTGTTTTGCTTAAAATTCAGGGACAGGAGTCTGGTTCTGGATTCCGTGTTCCAAGTCCCGAGCCGTCTTTCGAGCAAAAATTCACTCGGCTAGCAGCACAGAAAAGGATGGAGGAGGAGAAAAGGCGAGCTGAGGAAAGACAAAGAATCTATACGAAACATATTACCGACAAGTTTATTGAAGCGTTCGCAAATCAGTCTCTGCCCGAATTGTCTCAGAAAGAAAGCAGAGACAAAGAAGAGCTGATGGTAGAATGGATTTGCAGAATTCATAAACCATTTTCAGGGAGTCGAGTTTTGCTGATGGAAATGAAAGCAGGACCGAAAAAGACGTATGTTGTCCGGAAAATTACCGGGTTTCTAAATGCGGTCCGAACGCAGTGTCAATATGAATTTACCAAAAATTTTACATATGATCCTAGCGAGCATCGTTTTTCAGAGCGAGATAAAGAAATCATTGAGCTGCTGCTGCAATCGGTCAAATACGAGGAAATTTATCAGCAAATGCAGAGGGAGCACTACGGAAATGGCTTTGTTTCTGAGGAGCGAAGCATTACGATTTCGCCGATGCTGGCAGATTCCTTCTTAGCGAAAATGGCGGAAGGGAACGTTCGGCTTGAATATGGCGGCGATACGTATGAGGGAGTGGAAGTTCACGAGGATGAATTGCCAATTACTCTAAGTTTGAATCAGGGATCGAACGATCAATCCTATCAATTGGACTTGTCGGAACTGCTTTTTAGCGAGTACCTTGCGCTTTATGGTTACCTGGTAGAGGGCAATCGTTTTTATAAACTTTCAGATGATCAGCAACGGTATATGAGCGATTTGAAGAATTTAGCCAGTCTAAACCGCAACCCGATAGTAATGATTGACAACGAACAAATGGAACCCTTCCTTTCCCATGTCGTTCCAAAGATGAACAGGATTGGCAAATTGAAAATTGCTGATGAGGTCACAAACCGAATTTCGAACGAACCTTTAAAGGCGAAGGTTTTTGTCGACTGGGATGATGAAACTCTGCAAATTCAATTGGAATACCATTATGGTGATAAAATCCTGAATCCATTTCAACCCGATCAAAATGCAGATCCAAATCAAGTGATTTTGATACGAGAGGCTGGAAAGGAACAGGCAATCATGAATATCCTTGAAAGCTGCAGCCTGCGGATTTTTGGGAACGATTTGTATTTGAAGGGCGAAGAAAATGTATATGACTTCTTATATGACACGCTGCCTAAACTAGAGGATTATGCAGATATCTTTTTAACAAATGCTGTAAAATCGCTGATTTTGCCGAGCAGACAAGTACCGGTGACGAACATTGAGGTGAATTCCTCTGGAAATTGGCTGGATGTCAGCTTTACTATCGAAGGAATTGCCCAGAAGGATGTACAGAATATATTGCTCTCGGCGGTTGAAAAAAAGAAATACTACCGGCTGCCAGATGGCGCTTTTGTTTCGCTTGAATCAGAGGAATATGAAAGCATCCAAACCATGGTGCAGGAATTCCATATGAAGCCATCTCATTTGAAAAATGAATCGCTGCAGCTGCCGTTATACCGAGGAATGCAGCTGGAAGAGGTGATGAAAAAGGAGAATGGCGGCAACGCAAAGTATGGGAAGCATTTCCGCCGGCTGCTTAGTTCGCTGAAAAATCCGGAGCAACTAGAATTTGATGTACCAAAACTGCTCGAGGCAACGTTGAGGGACTATCAAAACTATGGATTCCAATGGTTAAGTACGTTGAATCATTATCGCCTTGGCGGAATTCTGGCAGATGATATGGGGCTCGGAAAAACATTGCAAAGCATCGCCTTTATTTTATCCGAAAAAGACAGGACGGAAGACAATAAGCCTGTCCTGATCGTTGCTCCAGCTTCCTTAGTGTACAACTGGAAAAATGAATTCCAGAAATTTGCCCCTTCCTTAAAGGTGGCGGTGATGATTGGTTCGCCGCAGGAAAGAACGGATATGATCAAAGAGGCGGATTCTCTCGATGTCTGGATTACATCTTATCCAACGTTAAGACAGGATATCGAACAATATGCACAGTATGAGTTCCGGACGCTGATTTTGGATGAGGCACAGATGATCAAAAATCATGCCACGAAAGCGGCCAAGGCAGTAAGGGAAGTCCGTGCTGGAACCCGTTTCGCATTGAGCGGGACGCCAATCGAGAACTCCATCGACGAGCTGTGGTCCATTTTCCAAACAATCATGCCTGATTTTTTCCCGAACCAAAAGGCATTCCGTCAGCTTCCACCTGAAAAAGTAGCCAAAATGGTGAGTCCGTTTATTTTGCGGAGGGTTAAAAAGGATGTCCTCAAGGAATTGCCGGACAAGATTGAAAGTGTGAACTATTCAGAGCTGACCAAACAGCAAAAAGAACTATACCTTGCTTACTTAAGCAGAATCCAAGCGGAAGCAAAGGAGTCGCTTGATGGAGAAGGATTCCAGAAAAGCCGCATCAAGATTCTCGCCGGTTTGACAAGGCTGCGGCAATTATGCTGCCATCCATCTTTATTTTTGGACAATTATCAAGGGGAATCAGGGAAGCTGCAGCAACTAATGGAGATTGTCTCCAATGCCGTTGAAAATGGGCGACGCTTGCTAATTTTCTCCCAATTCACTAGCATGCTGTCGATGATCAGCGACCACTTGAACAAGGAAGGCTTCCGCTTTTTCTATCTCGATGGCAAGACAGCCTCGAAGGAACGGGTCCAGTTGGTAGATCGATTCAACGAGGGAGAGGCGGACATTTTCCTGATTTCGTTGAAGGCAGGAAACACCGGATTGAATTTGACCGGGGCAGACACGGTTATTCTGTATGATCTTTGGTGGAACCCGGCCGTGGAAGAACAAGCAGCAGGACGGGCACACCGCATGGGCCAAAAGAAAGTCGTCCAAGTCATCCGGCTAATCTCCCAAGGCACGATTGAAGAGAAAATATATGAACTGCAGCAAAGCAAACGCGAACTGATCGAAACAGTCATCGAACATGGAGATCAAGCCCTAGCAAAAATTAGCGAGGAAGAAATCCGGGAAATCTTGAATATATAGTGGGGAATAGAGCATCTAGGGGTGGACAGGAAAACATTTCGGCGGATTCTTGACAACTTTGGGCCAATCTCCTGCAAACCTGTCAAAAAAAAGGTGTTTTCTTGACAACTTTGAGCTTTGGACCCTCAAAGCTGTCAAAAATAATACCGGGTTCTTGACAACTTTCGGCCAATCACCTGCAAAGCTGTCAAAATGAAGGTGTTTTCTTGACAACTTTGGGCCTTCCACCCTCAAAGCTGTCAAAATAACACCGGATTCTTGACAACTTTCGGCCAATCACCTGCAAACCTGTCAAAAAAAGGTGTTTTCTTGACAACATTGAGTTTTCCGCCCTCAAAGCTGTCAAAATAACGTCAGATTCTTGACAGGTTTGTGCTATTCTCCGGCAAACCTGTCAAAATGAAGGTGTTTTCTTGACAACTTTGGGCTTCCCACCCCCAAACCTGTCAAAATAACACCGGATTCTTGACAACTTCCGGCCAATCTCCTGCAAAGCTGTCAAAATGAAGGTGTTTTCTTGACAACTTTGGGCTTTCCACCCTCAAAGCTGTCAAAATAACGTCAGATTCTTGACAGGTTTGTGCTATTCTCCGGCAAACCTGTCAAAATGAAGGTGTTTTCTTGACAACTTTGGGCTTCCCACCCCCAAACCTGTCAAAATAACACCGGATTCTTGACAACTTCCGGCCAATCTCCTGCAAACCTGTCAAAAAAAAGGTGTTTTCTTGACAATTTTCCTCTCTCCACCCCCAAACCTGTCAAAATAACACCGGATTCTTGACAACTTTCGGCCTTTCCCCTAAAATATGTAAAAAAACGCAGAATTCTTGTCAGCTTCCCGCTTTCCACTCCCTATCTTGTCAACTCACCCATGATTCCGGCGGTTGTTTGGAAAGAATCAGCATAATGAGTTATTTTTCAGCGGAATGGGGTAAATAGGAATTAATACAATACGACAAAAGGCAGGGATAATCATGAATAATGACAAGAACTCTCATTCCTATAAACAAAATGAAGATGTCAACCTGTCCATGGATTCGATTCATGCTCGGGATAATACGGAATTGATTTTGACACGTAAAAAAACGAGGTATACGAACGGTGCAAACAAGATTATTGAAAAGGTTCAGAATGAGTTTTTAGAGCGGAAAAGGGTGGAAGAAATCGATTTGGCATTGGAGAATAAGGATAAAAAAAGATTCCTGGAATTGACTTCGGACAACTGGAAGGACGTATTATAGGGAGAAATTAAAAAGCCTGAAACCTAAGCAAAGGGTTTCAGGCTTTTTGATTGCACCATTAATCCAGAATCGTCAATACCTGCTCTTTAAGCTTCCTTTTTGCGCCGCTTCTCCATTGCTTTACCGCGGATAGGGAGACTTTCTCCGTCTCGGCGATTTCTCGAATCGACAGGAAATCAATGCAGGTGTACACGACCCACTTTGTTTCTTTTTCCGTGAGACCTTGGCAATAGCTGAGCAGGAATTCGAGTTCTAGCGGTTGATCTGGGTGGGTATCTTCGACGGTTTCCCAATATTCCTCTTTCTGATAGATGCTCCTTTCGGCAAACCGGTTGGTGCGGTTCATTTCATTCAGGATTTGGCCTTTTACGTACGAATAGGCGTAATTGGTGAATTCGCCTTTTTCCGGCTTAAATGCTTCGGCAGCCTCCCAAAGGCCGACCAGTCCAATGTGAAAATAGTCTTGCTTATTTTTATAGATGTTCAGTGACGAGATAATTTTATGAATCATCGGTTCATATTGCTTTGCTAGGTGTTCAAAGCCTTCCATTTTGCAATCCTTTCGGGACCGCGCGCGTTCATTGTATTCCCGGGTAGCTTTACCATACTGCGGGATATCGCATATACACCAATAGTGAAAAATGAGTTTTGGCTGGCAAAAACGCAAAAAAACGCAAAAAACCGCTCGAAAACTCAATTTTCGAGCAACAAACGTCCGTTTCGTTCAAAATAGGGCAGAAATGTGAAATTTTTGCCGTGCGTGTCGAAAAGTTTTTTCTGGCCTTATTTTTCACATGTTGATAGGAGTAAGTAGGCAAATACGGACGCTCCACAGCCAAAAAACGAAAAAAACAGGCCCAAATACAGACCTGAAGAACTATTTATTATACTAATAAAATGAAAAATTGGCAATATTTCATTAGTACTAGATTGGAAGGCAATGAAAATTACAGATTTACATTTAATTGCCAAGATTAATATAATAATACCTAGAGGGGTTCAATCCGACACCAAGACATAAACCTGCGTAACCCTGTTAAAAGGACAGGAGGTTTTTATGTGATTTTTAAACGGTAAAAATCCTCAGGACATTGTCGTGCGGACGATCCTGAGGACGGGTGTTGGGTATGCCAACTCTGTTAGTATACCTTTTTGTTGAAAAATTTAAAACAAGGAGGGCTAACCAATGAGCCTATTAAAGGAGTATAAAATGAATCAGCAAACAGTGTTGCTGACTGGAGAGTATAACGAAAACGGAAAATTATGTACAAGGGTAATTGAGGGCGAGCACACCTTTCTCGTCGATAAAAAACCGATTGAAGTGATCGACAAAACGATGCTTGGCCTCGGGTCCAATTTTCATGCTGGCCGAAAAAGCGCGAGAGAAATACTTGGCGATGTCCATATGTGCCCGATTAAAGTCAATTGCCAGCTTGGAATTTGGCTGTTTCCGACGAAGTCATACAATCATGACTTTTGCGTCTGGTTTTCGCTTCAACATGTGCAAAAAACGAGATCACTTGGAATCCGCAAAACAGAAGTGTATTTAAGCTATCATCATACGTTTATCGTCAATATGAAGCAGTCCACCTTCCAAGATCGGAAGCAGAGGGCAAATGACTTGCGGGAGGAAATGCTGAAAAATTCCCAAGGACAGCTGAATTTCTGTGTCGAGCCGAAAAAGGGTCTGATGATTTGTGAAGGAGAAGGAAGAAACAGATACGAAATCAGGAAGTAATCCAGAGGATCCATTTCCAGTAAAAATATTGAAAGCGATTTCTAGTTGCGGTATACTGCAAATAAGTTAATCAACGTGATGGAGTCGGGGAGAATCACACAGACAAATCCTTTCATTGGGGCTGTTTCTGTAGCGATTCTCCTCTTTTCATTAATGGGGGAGGAATAGGGAATGGAAACGTTTATCTTATCATTGGACCAGGGGACGACGAGCTCGAGGGCCATTCTTTTTAATAAAAAAGGGGAAATCGTCCACGTTGCGCAAAAAGAATTTACCCAGCTTTTTCCCAAGCCTGGTTGGGTCGAGCATAATGCGAATGAAATCTGGGGTTCGATCCTCGCGGTTATTGCGAGCGTTCTTTCGGAATCGAATGTAAAACCAGAACAAATAGCGGGAATCGGAATCACCAATCAGCGGGAAACGACCGTTGTCTGGGATAAAGAAACGGGAATGCCTGTCTACCATGCGATCGTTTGGCAATCTAGGCAGACAAGCCAAATATGCGAGCAGTTGAAGGCCGCCGGTCATAACGAGCTTTTTCGGGAAAAAACTGGCTTGCTGATTGACGCTTATTTTTCCGGGACAAAAGTGAAATGGATTCTAGACCATGTGGAGGGCGCGAAGGAGAAGGCGGAAGCAGGGAAGCTTCTGTTCGGCACGATCGATACTTGGCTGATCTATAAGCTATCCGGCGGCCGGGCCCACGTGACAGATTACAGCAACGCCTCGCGGACATTGATGTTCAATATCCATGAGCTCAAATGGGACGAAGAGCTCCTCGACATCCTCGGTGTTCCAGCGTCGATGCTGCCAGAGGTTCGGCCTTCCTCTGAAGTGTATGCAAAAACGGTGCCTTATCATTTCTTCGGGGAGGAAATCCCGATCGCTGGGGCGGCAGGTGACCAGCAGGCAGCGCTGTTCGGGCAGGCTTGCTTTGGGGAAGGCATGGGCAAAAACACGTATGGCACCGGATGTTTCATGCTGATGAATACCGGGGAAAAGGCGGTAAAATCGGAACACGGCTTGTTGACGACGATTGCCTGGGGCTTGAATAGCAAGGTGGAATATGCGCTCGAAGGCAGTATTTTCGTTGCCGGATCGGCACTTCAATGGCTGCGGGATGGCTTGAGAATGCTGAAAAGCGCCAGCGATAGCGAGGCGTATGCCGAAAAGGTCGAATCGACGGAAGGAGTTTATGTCGTTCCGGCCTTCGTTGGACTCGGAACCCCTTATTGGGACAGCGACGTCAGAGGAGCAGTATTCGGCTTGACCCGCGGAACGACGAAGGAACATTTCGTCCGGGCAACCCTGGAATCGCTTGCCTATCAGACGAAGGATGTCCTGGCGGCGATGGAAGCAGACTCCCGCATCGAGCTGAAAACGCTGCGCGTCGATGGCGGTGCCGTGAAGAACAACTTCCTGATGAAATTCCAAAGCGACATCCTTGATGTTCCCGTCGAACGGCCGGTAGTCAACGAAACCACAGCCCTCGGAGCAGCCTATTTAGCCGGTCTCGCAGTCGGGTATTGGGACAGCCAGCAAGAAATAGCCTCCCAATGGGCCGTTGATAAGCGGTTTGAACCACAGATGACAGAAGCAACGCGCCAACAGCTCTACAGCCGCTGGAAAAAAGCCGTTCAAGCAGCGATGGCGTTTAAATAATAAATGGAAAAAGCATGCTGATGGCATGCTTTTTCAATCGGTTCTAAGAGCTTACATTTGATTTAGCAGCACCGTTACCGCTGCACTGAGGATGATGGTTGCTAAAAATAATCCTGCATATACTAGTTTTTTCTGCTTTGCTTTTTTCCGTTGCTTTTCTTCTGGCGTAAGCCAATAATAGTTTGACATCAATTTTCACCCTTTGAGATTGATGGTAGCTGGCTGACATTCCATATCGGAAGAAGTCCCTATAGCTTTGCGTCACCATCTTTCGATGATTTTGCCCCACTAATAACTATCTCAATTCAGGAAAAATAAGCAATAGGTATTTTGTCACAAATTGTCGGATGGAGGGGAATGGTAAGGTAGGAATTCCATTGGAAAACAAGGAGCGATACGTGGATGCAAGTTTTTTAGACAATCTATAAGGAACAAACGTAAGAAAAGAGGCAAAGTTCTCCTTCCGTTTGTTCCAAAATAAACTCGGGGGTTAATCCAAAACCAGGATCCATTCTCACTGGTCACTATTGCGCTTCTTTTTGGATTGATTGCTGATGACAGTAAGCAACAATAATTTTTCCTCCGGCCGTAACATACTCCAACTGCCTGCTTTTACTTTCATTTCAACCACTCCTCTGTTAACTGTCTTAATCCATATATACCGCTTTTTCTGAAAAATAAAACAACAAAAGTTTCTACAAATTACCAGATCATTCTCCATATATGTCTAGGAATTTTTGTCGAATCGAGACTAAAGGTGCAGAAATAAGGGAAAATTTAACGGAGTTCTATTTCTATTCGTAAGCGTGGAATTATTTTCAAGAATGATACAAGTACCCATTTGAAATTTTGACTCAGTCCCAGGACCTAGATCACTTTACAGACCAAGTCTGTAGAAAAATAGTCGAATTTGCAGTATGGTAGAAGGAGAAAACTTTTCGAAATGAAACATTTCTGCCTCCTATTCGTATAAATAGGAAGATTAAATACAGGAGTCGATACGAATGAATAAATTCCTTTTACGATTCATGCAAGTTGGTTCGGCAATTCCTTTTTCCGCGTTCATCTGGCTGCTGACCTTTGCTGGTTTTAACCAGACTTTTTGGATGTCCTCGCTTTACGGGGTGATTGGCGCTGGCGTCATGTTCTTTGGCGTTGGATACTATCTGGAAAGAAACGTCCGTGAAAAAAACAGACTGACCAAGAAGGAATACAAATATATACAGAGAAATTTGAAAGAAGCAAATGAAAAAATGAAAAAGATCCAGAAATCGCTCTTTACCATCCGCCATATCCGTTCGTTGAAACAAAGAATGGAGCTTTTGCGGCTTTTAAAAAACATTCAGAGGCTAACTACTCGAGAGCCAAGAAGATTTTTCACGGCAGAGCAATTTTATTTTTCCCATCTCGATTCAATCATGGAGCTTAGCGAAAAGTACGCCTTTCTTTCGTCCCAGCCAGGCAAAAACCGCGAACTGGAGCACTCCTTATATGATACCCAAGATACATTAAAGGAGCTTACCAAAATCGTGGAGAAAGACTTGAATACGATGCTCGAAGACGACCTTGACGATCTCCACTTTGAAATCGACGTAGCAAAGCACTCCATCAAAAACCGAAATGAAATTCCTGACGAAACCAGGAGGTTGAAATAATCCCACTGGGGTCTGACCCCCGGCGCTTTAAAGCTTTACCGTAGTGGGGGTCTGACCCCCACTGATTTGTATTTTTGTGTTGGATTGTGATATGGTTGTTATGTTACTTTTGAGTATAGTATTTGTTTAGGGGGTTCCTTAAATAGGATGTTGAAAAATCTTGCTCCGGGAATGAAAATTAGTATTTCCAGGTCTATTTCTATGTCATTTGAGCAATATATGAGCAGAATAGGTTGGGATGAAAATAAGTATAATCTTGATAATTTTATTACGGAATGGCGTGAATACATCGTCCATTCATCATCATGGTACAGTCAGCTCAGCGAGGAAGTAAAAGCTGATCCTGGTTTCCATGAAGATCTTGCGGTAAAAATCAATGAAACAATTGAAAAAATCTTTAATGAAGAGCCTACTCGGCAACAAATGGAAGAAATCGAAAAGCTCGAGGAAAAGCTTGGAAAAGAGTTGGATTACGCTTGCAAGATGGAAGCAAAATACATCATCGACACAAAAAGAACATAAGCATATCAATGAGTAGAAATATACGGTGGTTGTTCAACAAACTCATGCAGTATCTATCTATCATTGTTAAACCGGCAGTCCATAAAACGTGGGCTGTCTTTTTTTGCTTTTTACCATCCGAACGAAAAATACCATCCATTTTCCTCCTTGCCAGCTTCGCCATCCAACGTATTTGAGAATTATCTTTCCTTCTAAGGAAACTTTTCCTAGTTCAAATCGTCTGTAAAAATGGGAACTTATACTAAAATATACCTTTAAGAGTGTTAAAAATTTACAGCATCTGTCGATAGTAATATGATCGGATTTAAAATAGCGTAAAAAAGAAAGGTATCCACTATGAAAAGACTAGCAGTATTACTTATTGGCGGGTTAATGGCCATCAGCAATTTAAGTGCATCACACGCAGCCGCAACGGAAATAGAATTCTCTGATATGAACAGGAATTACTGGGCGTATCACGAAATTAAGTTTCTTACGGAAAAGGACGTAATAAGAGGAGCTTCAGGAAAGTTTTTACCGAATAGAACGATTACTAGACTTGACGCAGCCGTCATGATCGGGCGGGCAATGAATCTAGCGGCACAAGGGGAAACGGCAACGGTGCCTGCGGACATGTTCGTTTCAACAAGGGGATATCAGGAGGTTATGGCAAGTCTGGAAAAAGGGATGTTCGCATTGGATGACGGTAAATTTAGGCCGAACGAGAATTTAACCAGAAAAGATATGGCAAGAGTTCTAACTGTTGGTTTCGGGTACGAAGGAACAGGGCAGTCGACTTTCACCGACGTGCCACCAACATTCCCATATTACTCATACATAGATGCAATCTCCGCAAATGATGTGACCACCGGGTACAGCGATGGCACGTTCAGGCCAGACATGCCGGTAAACAGGCTGCAGTTTTCGATTTTTCTTGCGCGTATTTATAGCAAACCTTTGGAGTACAGTGTTAAGCAGGATGGGATTACTCTGCATAAAGTAAGAGATTCAGAGGAAGCGATCAGCCTAGCTATGACCTATCCTAAGGCGACCGTTCATCCAGTAAGCAATTCAATGGTCACCTTTTCTGAAAAAACAGGTGATTTGAATCTAACAGGGATTCACAACGGTGTGCTCATATATAATGGTGCAGAAAACTATATCACGTTTTCACCAGAATTCTTTAGACCTTATATAACACCTAATGGAAGCTCGGGCACATTATTCGATAGCTTTATTTTTCTTGGAAGGAGCTATCCTGAAGGGGAGTTTGGGGTGCATGTTAAAAACAACGCTAATTATTCGGATTGGTTGTGGTATCTCAATCAAACCTTTGATGAAGCAGGAGGACTTAATAACCTGAATGAAGCAGCGAAAGGTTTGGGGAAAACGGTTAATGTTTATATTGCTATCCCTTATCCGAAAATGGAGGGAACATTTATGGATCTTGAGGGCAATAAACATACAAATTCTATGACGGAACGCGAGAAGATCGTTTCATGGTATATCGAACAGACAGAAATACTTTGGGATGTCGCAGCTTATGAAAATCTTCATTTTAAGGGCTATTACTGGTTCAGTGAAACGATGGGTCATCGTGAAGACGAGAAAATGATCACAAAGATTTCCGATACCATTCATAATCGAAACAGAGCATTCATTTACTCGCCACATGCGACATCTTCAAATTTCGAACACTGGAAAAATTATGGTTTTGATGGAGCCTATCTACAGCCTAATACGTTCAGGCTGAAAATTACGGATACTGAAGCACGGCTTCACAGAGCCTTTCTGCAAGCGCAGATATACGGAAGTGGGATCAACCTTGAAATCGATCAATACGGACCTCTTCAAATAGAAGCAGGACTGGAGAACTTTAAGCAGTACATCGACATGGCCTATCGATATGAACTTTCAGGTCAAAGCCTCATTTTCTATCAAGGAGTAGGCATGGTAGACCGGATGATCAAATACTGGAATCTTCCATCCTATAACCAAGCCTACCAATTACTTGGTAGTCTGGCATATTAATAAAAATATTGTCGCTAGTGAAATCGGCCCATAAATAGGTAAATTCACTAGTTAAAAAGATGGTAATGATCTTGAATTATTTTCTTCTAAATGAACAAAAATTAAAATTTACCCAATTTCAACTAATATGAAACATGTAATTTATACCATTTATATCTTCTGAAAACGTTGATAAATCAGTAATTAGCTCTTTTTATCCTGGTTTTTGAGAACATGTTTCGCCTTTTTGTAGCTAAATTGGATGATTCAGGAACGTTTTCCATGTGGTAAAATGTAAAAAAAAGACGAAAGGAGCAGACGAATGAAGCAATTTGTCATAAGTATTTTACTAGCTTTGTTGATTCTGCCATTTACAGCGAATAGCTCTGAAGCGGCTGTAACTTTTTTAGATGTTGATAGTTCGCATCGGTCTTATCAAGAGATCAGTTACCTTGCCGGCGGAAACATAGTCTTTGGAACAGGGGGGTATTTTGATCCTAATAGTTCAGTTACCCGTGCTGAAGCAGCTACCATGTTGGGACGGGCCATGAATTTGAATGGCACAAAAAGAGCAACGATGTTTAAAGACGTTGATTCAGGAAGTTTTGCTTCAGGTTACATACAGTCGGCGGTTGAAAAAGGTATTATTTCAGGATACTCAGATGGGACCTTCAAACCTGAGCAACCAGTAAAGCGCGGCGAAATGGCTATCCTCATAAACAGAGCGTTTGGATATGGAGGAACTGAGTCCATTTCAGCCGCAAATGCACTTCTGGAAAAGGGAATTGCCCAGGGAATTTCAACAGGAGATTTTGGATATTATCTAGAAATAAAAAGAGCGGACTTTTCCGTTTTTTTAGCGAGAGCGATCAATTACAAGTATCGAATCAATGCTTCAGCTGAGTTTGGTGGAGATCTGCAAATCATGGCGGATTCGCTGAATGTACGTTCAGGCCCATCGACCAAATTCCCTATTGTTCATGAGCTGCCAATTGCGACAAAGGTAGAAGCCGCGTACAGAGTAGGGGATTGGGTATTTATCCGTTCAGCTGGAGTGGAAGGACTTGTGCATGGTGCTTACCTTACTGGCACGTACCCTTCCTTCATGAATAAACCATTACCTGCTTCCACCCCATTAAGTGAACAGATGATCATCATTGACCCTGGTCATGGAGGAAAGGATCCTGGAGCGTCGGGTTATGGAATTCAAGAAAAAGCAGTCGTTCTGGATACAGCACTAAAAGTAAAAGCTCTTTTGGACAAAACTCCTTTTTCCTATAAGTTAACGCGGGAAGCGGATGTTTACTTATCACTTTCTCAACGCGTCAGCTTGGCGAAGAGTGTCGGTGGTGATACGTTTGTCAGTATTCATGCGAATGCCTTTAATGGGTCTGCGAACGGAACAGAGGTTTATTACTATGGTACATCCGCAACCAATCCTTACCAATCTGACAGCAAAAAACTGGCAGCAGCCATCCAGAATCGCCTATTGGCAGCATGGAAGCTATATGATCGAGGAATTGACCACGGTGATTTTCATGTTCTCCGTGAAAATTCAATGCCAGCAGTCCTAGTAGAATTAGGATTCATTGATAATAAGGAAGATAATGAGAAGCTTGCATCAGCTTGGTGGCGTCAGGAAGCAGCCGAAGCTATATATCTCGGTATTCTTGATTATTACAATGAAAAAGGCTATAACGTATCGTATTTATATAATAATGTAAATTAGTTTTTAATAATAGAAAAGGAGTCTTTTAATAGGCTCCTTTTCTAGTATAATCATAGTATACTTCGATTAGTGTCTAACTCAAACGCTTGCCATGGCTGGACACGGTGCTTGTGTTTTTCAAGTGAAAGGACTTTTTTGAGAAACGAGGAAATAGCATGAAAAACTGGATTGCATCACTGATGATTTTCATATTAATCGCTTCGGCGGCTGTCCCATCCTTTGCATCTAACGTGGATCCAATAGCAGAGCCGGAACGCTTTATCGTATTTTACGAGGAGAATTCCGCACTTAAGGCAATTGAGGAAAATGGCGGGGAAATTATCCAGTCATATGCTTCTATAAAAGCTGCTACGGTAGTAACGGAACAAGACACGCTCGAGGGGCTGGTTTCTCTTGGAAAAATCTCTGGCTTCCAAAAAGAGAAAAAGTACGAAGCAAAAGCGCAAATTACCCCTTGGGCGCACGTGAATATTAATATTCCGGCAAAAGTACCTACTACTTTAACTGGGGCGGGGGTAAAAGTGGCGATTATCGATACTGGCATTGACCCTAACCATCCAGATCTGACTGTTAAAGACGGAACCTGTACACTGGATGACTCAGTTAGTCCAGATGCTTGCAGTAAATCCTACCTGGATGAAAATGGTCATGGAACGCATGTAGCGGGAATCATTGCCGCAAAAAATAATGAGATCGGCATAGTCGGTGTCGCTCCCAGTGCAGAGCTTTTTGCAGTAAAAGCACTTGATGGCAACGGAGAAGGAACAACGTCAACGATTATGGCCGGCGTTGACTGGGCCATTCGGAAGGGTGTGGATATTATCAATATGAGTTTAACCACGCCGTATCCTGACACGGGAATCAAGGCGATGGTTGATGAGGCCAATGCAAATGGAATCATGGTCATCGCTGCAGCAGGCAATGAGGGGAATTCTTCAGGAAGTGGAGATAGTATAGAATATCCTGCGAAATTCCCAAGTGTTATCGCAGTTGCATCTACCAATTCAGATAATCGCAGAGCATTAACATCTGCAACGGGACAGGAAATCGAGCTTGCGGCTCCAGGAGAGGGGATATACTCTACTTTCCCAACTAGTCTGGTGAGTTCAGGTTACGCAACTAGGAGCGGCACGTCGATGGCAACTCCTTTCGTTGCCGGCATGGCAGCACTCTATAAAGAAAAGTACCCAAGCTATACAAATGATCAAATTCGCTCGCTGCTGCAAAAAAACGCTAAGGATTTAGGATTGGCTGGAAGAGACCCTTTATATGGATTCGGACTTGTCCAGACTGACATGGCTCCTATAAACGAAACGCAGGAACCCCTCACTTTTGCCACTGGTGTAAAAGGATCCCTTAAGCTTAATATGCAGACTTTATTGGAGAAGTATCAAGCCTATTCCATCTATAGAGATGGGAGGTTAATTGCCGATAAAGCAAACTTGCCTTCGTTTGAGGATTATGGAAAAAGTGGTTCCATTAAATATACAATTTATCCTTGGCTCAATGGAAGCATGCTCAAGGATCAAGCGAATGAAACAATTGTATCGCTTGCCAGTCCGGTAATTCCGGACCTTGATAATTCAGTATGGTACAGCCGGAACATCATGTACTTATATTCTAAGAATATAGTCAAGGGGAACGCCTTTGACCAGGTGCACCCCGCTATTAATGTCACCCGGGCTGAAGCGATTGCCATGCTTGGCAGGGCAATCGGGCTGAATGGCACACAAAGAACGACAAGGTTCACCGATGTACCGAGCAGTAGTTTCGCATCCGGATATGTACAATCAGCTTACGAACAAGGCATTATCAGCGGCCGGGCAAATAAAACCTTCCTACCTAATGAATATGTAACACGAGCCGAAATGGCAATCATGCTGTCAAAAGCATACAAACTGCCTAACGCACCAACAGGCAGTTTCAGCGACGTAACAGCAGAAATAGCAGGGTACCAGCAAATCTACAACCTAGAAGCAGCCAAAATCGCATCAGGATACACAGACGGAACCTTCAAACCAAACGCAAAAATGCAAAGATCCACCTACTCCGTCTTCCTATCCAAAGCCAACAATGCTGCACTAAAGTAAAGCACTGGGGGTCTGACCCCCAGTGCGTTAACGTGATAAAGTCTACCTAAACAAACAAAGGCGCTCAACTTATGGGCGCCTTTGTTTGTCTTTCAGGAATGTAAGATTCGCGTTCGAAAAAAAACACCGATTTACCAGATCGGTGTCAACAAAAATGGCTGATTGGCAGCCTAAGATAGAGCACCAACCAAAATCTTAACGTACATTAGTTATAGCAAAAAATGTCGAACTTTGTCGAGGGGTAAAAGTTGGTAACACCCAATTGCCGACTAAATCTATCTCAAAGTTCTTGAGTTTTTTACTATCAGACCCTAGTATTCTTACCCTTTCTACAAAACGATAAATCGATTTTGCGAAAATTGTAATATAAACGTAAAATTTCTAACCTGGGAATTCTGGTAAAATAACCTCAATGAGGCAAAAACCGATCTTATTTTCCAAAAAAATCAACCAGGCAGAGGTGTAAGGATGAAGAAACTCGTAACCAAGCTAATTTTGGCAGCGCTCATACTATCGATAATCCCATTCCAAACAGCCAAGGCAGCAACAACACAGATAGACAAAGTGGTAGATATCGCACACCAATACTTAGGAGTTCCTTATCGTTACGGTGGAACAACGCCAAACGGCTTCGATTGTTCCGGATACATAGGATATGTTTACGACCAAATCGGCGTTGATATGCCAAGGGTTTCAGCTGATCAATATAACGTCGGGAAAGCAGTATCCAAATCAAACCTCCAGCCAGGCGATCTAGTATTCTTTGAAAAAACATATGATAAAGCGGGTATTACCCATTCCGGAATCTACATAGGCGACAATAAGTTCTTAAGTGCCACGACAAGCAAGGGAATAAAAATTGACTCACTAAACAGCTCTTATTGGGGACCGAAATTTTATGGCGCAAAAAGGGTTTTGCAAGAAGTAAACCTTCAGCCAGGCGAGTACCAGGATGTACCGCAGGATCATCTTGCATATGAAGCCGTACGTACATTAAGCAATCAAAACGTCATTAAAGGTATAAATAATACGACATTCGCACCTGAACAGCCGGTTACAAGAGGACAAGCAGCAGCAATTATCAATCGTGTGCTAAAACTGAAGCCTGCATCCCTTAACGGATTTAAGGATGTATCAGCTAACTATCAATTTGCAGCTGATATTGCTGCAATCAAGGAAGCTGGAGTCATTAGCGGGTTTTCAGATGGAACTTTCCGTCCGAACAATAATTTGACAAAGGCAGAGATGGCAAAAATCGTTCAAAAAGCATTTAAGCTAACGGACCATGGAATCCAAGCAGCAAGCGCTCCCTATTCGGATGTTGCGCCTGGCTATTGGGCATATGATGCAATTTTAACAATGCACAAAATTGATACAACGAAAATTTTTAGCGGCAGTGCGTACGGCTCGTCACTGAAAGCAACTCGTGCAACATTCGCAGCATCTATCTATAATTCTATCAATGCAAGATAGCCGGGAATATTTTCCTGGCTTTTTCTATTAAAATAAATAAGCAATAGGACCGATATATAAATAGAGGAACTTAAATAAACAGTAGTTTCTGATCATTTTTTTCATTCTTTAAAAATAGTCTATCTTAATTGTAAAAAAATTGGTAGAATAAGAGAGAAATTTGTCAGTAAAAAGAGAAACTACATCTGGGGGTAGAAGAATGAGGAAGAAATTTGGCATACTTGCCTTGACTTTCGGGTTGTCAGTAAGCAGTTTATTGTCGTTTCAGCAGCCAAAGGCATATGCGCAGGATGATCTTACTGGCAGTACCTTAGAGACAGAGATGCGTGCAATGATTGCTAAAAAAGTGATCTATGGATATGGAGAAGGTGTCTATAAACCAAATCTTCATGTCAGCCGCGGACAGTTTGCGACATTTATTGCAAGGGCACTTAAATTACCTGAAAGTTCACCTGTGTTTTCTGATGTTCCATTATCATCTGGCCTTGCCTATGGGATTAACAGTGCGGCAGCTGCAGGAATCATCACGGGATTTACACCAACAATCTTTAAACCAAATGACCAGATTTCAAGGGAACAGGCAGCAGCAATGATTGACCGTGCCTTCAACTACATGCAAATTCCTCGTGAAGAAGCTGTGTTAAACTTTTCCGACGCATCTGAAATCAATAGCAAATTCAAAATGGCTGTCGCAAAAAACTCCAGGGACGGTTTGATCAAGGGTCTTTCCAATGAGGATGGTACATACAAATTCGTACCCAAAAAAACAGCAACTCGGCAGGAAGCAGCTGCATTCATCTATCGTATGCTCAACAAAATCGAAGAAACGCAAATTCCTGAAGAACCAGGTGATGCAGGAGCGGCTGGTTACAAAGTTGCTACCATCCAGTCTAATGGTGATCTAGTTTACAGCTCGAAAAATTATTCAAATTTTGCTGCAGCAAAAACCGAAGCGACTGGAAATAATCAGGTAGTAACAGTAAACGAACAAATCGTAGAAATGAATGCAGGACTGGTTTGGTCCAGGCCTCCTCTCGGCCAATCATTGACATATATATACAAAGATGCTACTTTATCTTCATCAGTTACTTACCTGCCTGCAGGTCAGGAAATGAAGTATATAGATGCAACAGAAGACTATGTGAAAGTAATTCTTGCGGGAAGAACAGTTTATGTCAAGCATGAAGAAGTGTCCATGGTACCACTTCAATTGATCGAAGGAAGAAACTATTATTCTGCTAATGCGAAAGGTGAATTGGTCCATACAATCTTTGATCCTATAAAAAAATCCTATGTGTCTTATACTATGGGACTTGCACCAAGTTTCATCGTTCAAGGTCAAAATTATTACAGCTGGGACGGTGGCCAGTTCATGAATACGACCGGAAACGTCGTGGGAACTGCCTATCAGTACTTTAATTATTTGCCAGCACGTACTGAGACTGCCTACACTGCAGATGAGTTAAATCGGTATATTGATTTTGTCCTTGCTGAAAAAGAAGCATTATTCACATCAAACCCGACAGGTTTTGCAAGATATAAGAATGCAACAACAGTGAGCAAGATCAAAGGTCTCGGAACCTATCTAAAAGAAGCAGAAGAGAAACACAATATCAACGCTTTACTCATCCTTGGAATGGCGATGCATGAAAGTGACTTTGGCATGAGCAAATATGCACAGGAGCGTAACAATCTGTTTGGCATCAAAGCATATGATAGTAACACAAATGCTGCAGAAACATTTGCTACGCCAAATGAAGCTATTGATGCATTAGCAGACCGGTACTTGAACAAGAACTATATCAATCCTCTCGGTGCGCATGCAAATGGAGCCGCAATCGGAAACAAGGCTCGAGGCTTCAATGTTAAATACGCATCAGATCCTTTCTGGGGACAAAAAATTGCTGGCCATATGCACAGAGTCGACATGTTCCTAGGAATGAAAGACCGTGGCACTCATGCTTATCAACTCGGACAAACAACAGGCGAAGGAGTGAATGCAAGAATCAATCCTGGAACGGAATCAGCAATCGTTTATTCGAATAAAAACATAGGATCACCAGTAGCAATCCTAGGATCCGTCAAGCACACAGACAACTATGAATGGCTGAAAATCCTTTCAGACGCAGAAACGCAAGAAGAAGTCTACATCCGCTCCGACCTGATCAAAAACCTACCAATCGTAAAATAAAATAATTTAACACAGTAAAGCGGTGGGGGCCTGGCCCCCACCGCTTTACTGTGTTAAATCGAATAGATATGATCGATATTATGCTGGGTTTTTCTTTTTTAGTATTCCGAGCAGTTGTCTGAAGCCTTCTCGGTAGGAGAAGTAGATTCCTGCTGTATATAGCACTGCTCCTAGCGGCACTAAAATGGCTAACTGAATGAGCGAGTACAATTCGGAAATGGTTGTGAACTGTTTGATCAAATAAATGGGGACCGCCATAATCACAGTCGGCAGAATGACCCTTGCGAACAGCTTGGCTAGCTTTAGTCGCTCCTCCTGGTCAAAATCTTTATAAACGACGAACGTCGATACGCCCAGATAATAAACGGAAACGAGTGAGCTGGTTAGCGCGAGACCAGGGTATCCAAATGGTCCAACGAAAATCCAGTTAAAGACAAGATTCAAAACAATCGTCGTAATACTGATCCTCAGCACAATCGCCGTCTTGCCGCGGGCGTACATCGATTTGGATACAATGTACTGCAAGCCCTGAGTTACAATCAAAGGGATATAATAAACAAGGGCAATATACGTATTATTTGTATCCTCTGCGGTAAAGCGCCCACGCTCGAAAACAAACGAAATCGCTTCCTTGCCAACGAGCAGCAGCCCAACCGCAATAGGCAGCAGCGTAACTAATGTAATTTGCATCCCCATAAACACCGTACGCTGGAACTTCTTATGGTTATCCACCTGTTCAGACAATAAGGTAAAAATGATCGCGGCAACGGTTGTCGCGTAAATCGCCTGCGGTATGCTCACCAGCAGGGAAGCATTGTTCAGATAGGTAACGGCAGCGCTCTCGGTACCTGAAGCAAACGACTTGTTCACAAACATATTAATCTGCCCGACAACCGAATTCAGCAATGCCGGTGCGAGCAGGACAAGGAAAGCCGAGCCAAACGCTTTTCCTACTTTAACATTTGGCTGCCACTTATACCCATTCTTAAAAAGAAAAAAGAACTGAATGAGCGTTCCGAGGAAGGTACCGAAAATAAAACCATATGCCAAGCTGTAAATTCCCCACTGCTCAGAAAACAACAGGGCAAAAACCGCACCCATTAAGGTTGCCAGCAGTTTAGAAACCTGCGTCGGGACAAATACCCGCCGTCCTTGCAAATAAGACTCAAGAATCCCATTTACTGCAATTAAGCTCATGAACAGGAAGAAAAATTGAGTAATATCAACCGCGACTTCTTCTGTTGTTTCCGTCATATTACCATAAATCAGCGGAACAATAGAAGGAACGAGGAAATAGCCAGCAAGGGTCACCCCGATGAATACGAGAAAAGTGCCATTCAAAATGCCGTTCGCATTCCGCTCTGTCTCATCCGGACTTTCCTTGCGCTTTTGCAAATACATAGGGAGGAAGACATTATTGAACCCGCCGGAGATCATCGCTACTACGAGCGTAATGAAAGAAAAAGCGAGCAAATAACCATCCGTGTACTCGCTTGCTCCGAACTCTCTGGCGATGATGCTTTCCCGCAAAAAACCTGATAGCTTAAGGACCAGGGCCAGGAGGGTGATCCAAATGGCCGTTTTTTTCATTCCTGACATATCATTTCAGTCACTTTCTATAAAAAAATTTTCAACAAAAGCCAAATCGATTTTAAAAAACGCCTAAATAAAAGTAAGGCGAAACAATGCCCGCCTTACTAGTGTATCAAACTACATCATATCAGTTATCATGGTCACAAAAAACTATTTTCGGTCTAAAGCACTCAAATAGATTTCCTCATATTTTTCAGCCGCCGCAAGATGAGAGTATTCCTCTTCAATCTTCTGACGAGCTTTTGCGGCAAAGTCTTCCCCTTGTTTTGGATTCTGCAATAAGAAAATGATCGCCTCCGCAAGCTCCTGAACATTTTTCTCCTCAACAAGCAGGCCATCCACTTTATCCTTAATGATCTCTTTCAAGCCGCCAACTGCACAGGCAACGAGCGGCGAACCGGAGCCCATCGCTTCCAGCGCGGAAATGGAAGTCGCTTCCTCCACACCCGCAGAGTGGACACTCGGCACCAACGCAACATCGGCTAGTGCATAGTAATCTTTCACCTTGTCATGTGCCACGGCTCCAAGTAAGTCTACTCTGTCTTCGATGCCATTTTCAGCAACAATTTTCTTGATTTCTGACAACGCCTCGCCATTTCCTGCATAGATTAACCTTGTATTTGGAAATTCTTTCAGTACAGCTGGCATCGCAAGCGCCGGATAAATCACACCGTTCTTTTTCGTCAAACGGCGCGGCACAAATAATATATTTTCATCATGGGAGAGGCTGTATTGATCACGAAGCGTATTTTTCCGATCTTTATCGGGCTTGAAACTATGGATATCGATAAAGTTACGGATCGCTATCCCATCCACACCAGAAATGTCCTTCACATATTGTTTCAGACGCTGGTCTACCGTAATGATCTTACGGGTGTTCTGGTAGGCCTTGATCTCGATTTCCTGCATTTCTCTCGCTTCTGGGCTGCCCTCATCGATTGAGCCTTTGCTGACAGCCTCAAAAGCCATATAACCATGGACCGTCGATACAACAGGTATCCCAGTTTCCAGCGCAGCCAATGTAGTGAAAGGATCCTGGGCATTGATAATATCATAATTCTTATTTTTATTTTTTAAAATAAGAGCTTTTAGCAAGTTCTTACGTGCATAATGGCTCCAAAGGATGCCGCGGCCCTTTCTCACTTTGTTGATCACAAAACTTGGTCCCTGTGCGTACATTTTGCGGACAACAGGTGCCACATCGGTGAACGAAAGGACATCTACTTCATGTCCGCGCTCCTCCAGTCCGGCCTTTAAAGTCGCAACATGTGTCGATAGCCCGCCAGCGTGCGGGTAGTCATAAGCGGTGGCAATAAGAATTTTCATGCTTGCCCTCCTCGGTTATTTTGACGATGAAAAATAGTTCTAGAAATATCCTGCCCATCTGCTTACTTTCCAACGAAATGCTCTTTAAGCAGATCAACATTCCGAACGGCTTCTGCACGCATTTCCGCGGCATTGCCTTCAACGATCTTGCTGTATTTTTCCCTGTTGTCTAAAAGCTGTAAACCGTTCTTCGATAACTGTTCCACATTTATTTCTTCCAGTACGGCGGAAAATTCCCACATGCCACTGCGTTTCAGCAGACTTTCGACCTTTTTGTCATAGCTTAACCCAATATGCGGCACGCCTGTCAGTGTGGAGAAAATCAATGCGTGCAATCTCATCCCGATGGTGATCTGGCATTCGCCGATGAAATTTAAATACTGATTTGGAGAGAAATTCGTGCCAAGAATATGGCATTTATCTGCATGCTTCATATGCTTGAGCACATTTTTGCTGGCCGTGTCGTCATGATGGCCTTCCATCGGCACGAACACCGGCGTGATGTCGCGGGCTTGGATCCAAGTATCGAGAATCTCTGCGATCTGTTCAAACTGCTTTATTTTTTCAAACCACGGGCGGACAGATACGGCAACAAGGTTATCCTTGCGCTCCAGCTGGAGGCTGTCCATCGCGGCTGTGTCCTTTTTCAGATGAAAAGCGAACACGATATCTGAAGTAACAACAGTCTCAGGACGCCTCACGCCTAATTTATGCAGCAGGTCCTTCGAGAACTGGTCTCGAACCGTGACGAAATCGGCCATATTGGCAAACACTTTCATCAGAATCTTTCCCCATGTGGAGTTTACCGGGCCAATCCCCTGGGAAAAGAACATCACTTTCGTTCCGACAAGTTTTGCCAAAAAGACAATCAACAAATAATACGGAAGGGGTCCGAAAAGAAAACGAGTAGGATAGGTATCCTGTAGCAAACCGCCACCGCCCGAAATCAGCAGGTCAGCTTCCTTCAAAGCCTTGACTTTTCCTTTAAAATCATGGCGCCAGCCGCGGTAAACGGCCTTTACATTATGTTCCTTCGCGGTTTGTTCCGGTGATAAGGAAAATACGGTAATTTCTGGATGGTCCAAATGCTCACGCAAGTTATCGACAATGGATTCAAGTATGGCTTCGTCACCAGTATTACCGAGACCATAAAATCCTGAAATGACAATTTTCAAAAAAGCTGCTCCTCCTTAAGATAGAAAGTATTGCAATGGTAAAACATAAGTGTAATATGCTGAAAAAAAACAAGGTGCCGAACAGAAATCGAAGCACCCAAAAGCTAAACAATATTTTAACATTATAACGGAAACCATTCAACGTTCAATGGTGCATGGTTTGACAAGATTTGATATACTATGTTAGAAATTAAAGCTAGATTGATCAGAAAGTCACAATAAATAGCGATTATTATCTGTCTTAAAAAGAGAGGTCCTTTTAATGAAAAAGATTTGTGTCATTGGATTAGGTTATATCGGATTGCCAACCGCTGCGATCTTTGCCAGAGCTGGCTATGATATTGTTGGCGTCGATGTCAGCGAACGTGTAGTGAACTCTTTAAATAAGGGAATTGTCACCATTGAAGAAGCTGGGCTCCCGGAGCTAGTGAAAGGAGCTGTCGAAAAAGGGAAGCTGCGCGCGTCTTTGAACCCTGAAGAAGCGGATGTATTCATCATCGCTGTACCAACGCCTATCCATGATGATTATACTGCAAATGTGGATTATGTTATTAATGCAACCAAAGCGATCGTTCCTTTCGTAAAAAAAGGCGATGTTGTCATTGTCGAATCAACAATCCCGCCAAGAACAATGGATGATGTCGTTGCACCAATCCTTCAAGAGGCAGGTTTAGATGTGCAAAACGACATTTTTCTTGCCCATTGCCCAGAGCGTGTGCTTCCAGGCCGCATCCTAATCGAGCTTATTGAAAACACGCGGATTGTCGGCGGGACGACTCCTGTCGCCGCAAAAAAAGCTGCAGACGTGTATCGCGCAATCGTTACCGGAGATGTGATCGAAACGGAAGCACTAACAGCGGAAATGTCCAAATTGATGGAAAATACTTTCCGGGATGTCAACATCGCCCTTGCCAATGAACTCGCTAAAATCAGTGCCAAATTAGGCGTCAACGCGCATCACGTGATCGAGCTTGCCAACAAGCATCCGCGTGTCAATATCCACCAGCCTGGACCAGGAGTCGGCGGGCACTGCCTGGCAGTCGACCCGTATTTCATCGTTGAAAAAGCACGAAACGAGTCTGTGTTGATTAAGCTGTCGCGTGATATCAATAATTCAATGCCTGAATTTGTAGTGGAGAAAATCGAAGAACTGACAGTCCAGATTGAAAAGCCGAAGATCGCTGTTCTTGGCCTAACTTATAAAGGAAACATCGATGACGTGCGCGAAAGTCCGGCAATCGAGATTTATCAACTGCTGGCACGTAACCCGCGTTTTGAAACAGTGGCGCATGACCCGCATGTCCAACAAGGCCAGGTGGCATTCCCGCTTCTTTCATTAGAGGATGCGTTGCATGATGCAAATGTTGCAGTCGTATTGGCTGATCACAATGAATTCAAAACGCTGGACAGCCAATATGTCGCTTCCAAGATGAAGACACCAGTTGTTTTTGATACGAAGAACTGCACCAACCTTGATAACGATTATCTTACTTTATATAAAATCGGTGATTTATCAGGACTGAAACCAATCCAGCTGTAAGAGGGTTTGATACTAGCGATGCAAAAAGAAAATTACTTGGGCGTCGATGTTACGCCTTATAATTATGAAGAAATCATTACAGACTTGAGAGAACGAATGAAGGCAGGCCAGCAATCCACGATTATCGCAGTCAACCCAGAAAAGGTCATGGCCGCTGAAAAAAATGAAGAGCTTCGACAGTTGATCAATTCTGCCACCTACCAGATCGCCGATGGAGTAGGAATTTTGCTTGCCTCGAAAATGAAAGGCGGCAAAATTTCTTCCCGTGTTACCGGTGTCGATATGATGGACAGGCTAATCCGCTTTGCCGCGGAGGAAAACCACAAGGTGTTTCTTTACGGTGCAAAAGAGGAAGTCGTCACAGCAGCAAAGCAAAAGCTGGAAGAAAAATACCCACGTCTTGTTATTTCCGGCTACGAAAATGGCTATGAAAAAGATCAGGACAAGATTGTCAAAAATATTAACGCTTCCGAAGCTGAATTGCTGTTTGTCGCGATGGGCAGTCCTAAGCAGGAGTTGTGGATTCGCGAGAACATGGGCAAACTGAACGTGAAAGTATTCCAGGGAGTTGGCGGAAGCTTTGACGTCTTCTCGGGAAAAGTCCAGCGCGCGCCTTTATTGTTCCGAAAGCTCGGCATCGAGTGGCTCTATCGCTTGTTAAAAGAACCAAAGCGTTTCAAGCGCCAGCTGGCATTGCCGAAATTCCTGGCAAGAATTCTCACCGCAAAATAACAGTGAAAATTTTTTAAAAAATAAGGCTTGAACTAACTATTCAAGCCTTTTAAAATGCCGGCAATGGTTTTGTCAAATACCTACAAAAAAATCATTTTGTCGATAAAGCACGAGAGAAAGGAATTTTTGAATGAACTCGTTAACCTGGAGAAATTTTCCGTTCATTTTCATTGCACTGCCGGTTTTCGTAGTTGCTTTGTTATTCCCTGGCACGATTACTGGCCTTGGAGCAGCTGCAATTTTAGCATTATATACTTTTTTATCCCCTAAAAATGGCATCTTATTGCTGTTATTGTATTTCCCGACAAGACCATTTTTAATCGAAATAAACCCATCATTAAAAATAGCGGGGGATCTCATCATCCTTGCAGCGTTTGCCAATGTGGCATGGATAGCGATTCGCAACAAGGACTTCAAAAGCCTGTTTCAGTTCCAAATTTTTGAATGGGCCTTCTTTGGCTTCCTTGCAGTTGGAGCGATTTCCGCTTTCATTACAGGGGTAGACCTAGGATCCATCATCTTCCAGATTCGTGCATTTGTTATTACGTACTTGGTTTACTTCGTGGTAAAACGTCTGGATATCACAAAGGAAGACATCCTGAAATTCCTCTGGACGACATTTGTGATGGCAATCGTTCTCAGCCTCCATGGGCTTGTCGAAAAAATGTCGCTCCGTTCCTATCTAATGCCGGAAAAATGGGTCGGTCGTTCGCTTTCCTATAATAATCGCGTTCGCATCTATGGGCTGATCGATAATCCGAATGTACTGTCAGTGTATCTATCATTGGCTGTCATGCTTACGATCTATTTAAAGCAGCTTGTCGCTAGCAAAACAAAACTCATCCTTACTATCGGGATCATTCTGATGCTGGGCGTCATTACGCTCACATACTCAAGGGGGACATGGATCGGCTTTGTTATTGCCTTGGCCGTTTACCTGGCTGTTTCGAAAAACTGGCGGCGTGCCGGCAACATCTTTGTAGCGGCAGTGCTTTCCATCATCTTAATCAATATTCCAGTGACGCAGGCAACGAACTATTTTAAAAATGCTGGATTTGGCGAAAATATTCCCCGCAACCTTTCGCCTGATGATCCAGGAGGAAACCAGCCTTCTGATGAAGAACGACGGATGCGGGAAACCTTTGAAATGTCCACAGTGGAACTTAGTAAAACAACCGGCCGCTTGTTCATCGTAACGAAAGGGTTTGAAATTTTTAAAGATCACCCAGTAATCGGAACTGGTTTTGCTACGTTTGGTGACTCGGCGGCAAAAGGCAATGGATCGCCAATCTACGCCGATTATGGAATTGAACACAATATATACTCCGATAATCAATATATCCAAATCATTGCCCAAACTGGTACTGCTGGTGTCGTCCTGTTTGCTGTCTTCCTTCTCGGAATGCTTTTCTTCCTCTGGAAAAAACGGAAAGATACTAGCCTCGCAACGGCCGTGCTAGCTGTCCTTATCGGTGTCTATGTTGTTGGTGTACTCTATAACATTTGGGAAGACAAGACGTTTACAACGTATTTCTTTATGATGCTCGCAGCCATTACACACGGCATCCAGTATAAAAGGTGGGGAAAAAATGAAAGTCCTTCATCTCATTAGCGGCGGAGAAACAGGTGGTTCCAAAAACCACCTGCTTTCTTTATTGAAGAACCTGAAAGAAACGGAAGTCTTGCTCGGAGTTTTCCAGGAAGGAAAGCTAGCGGAGGAGGCGAGGAAAATGGGGATTCCAGTTATCGTGTATGGCCAGTCGTCCCGCTATGATTTTTCCGTTATCGGCAAAATTAAGCAAACGATCAAAGACCATCAGATTTCGATCGTCCACACCCACGGTCCCCGTGCCAATTTATTCACCTATTTTGTACGTCGAAGGACTCCTTTTAAATGGATCAGCACGATTCACAGCGACCCGTCACAGGATTTTATCAAGGGTGGCATGAAAGGGAAGGTCTTCACGGCAATCAATATGATGGTCATCAAAAAAATCGATCATTTTTTCGCTGTTTCCGAGCGGTTCAAACAAATGCTCGTCGGATTTGGGCTGTCAGCTGAAAAAATCACGACGGTTTATAATGGCATTTCCTTTGATGAGCAGTTGGAATGCAGACGTTCTCGTGAACAGTTTGCAATAAAAGAAGATGATTTTGTCATCTGCATGGTTGCGAGGCTGCACCCGATTAAAGGACACACCGTCGTGTTTGATGCTTTGAAAAAAGTTTTGGAAACAAAGCAAAACGTAAAACTGCTGCTCATCGGCGACGGTCCAGAAAGGGATAATCTAGAAAAAGAAGTCAAAGCGAAGGGATTAGCCAAAATCGTTTTCTTTTTTGGATTTCAGCAGGACGTCCATTCCTATCTGTGCATTTCAGACATAAAACTGCTCGCTTCCTATAGTGAGAGCTTTCCGCTCGTCATCCTTGAAGCTGCCCGTGCACATACTCCGGTTATTTCAACTGATGTCGGGGGAGTTAAAGATTTGATTTCTGATTCATCATTAGGCTGGGTTGTGCCAATCAAAAACGCTGAAGTACTGGCAGGAGCCATTACCGAAGCAATCAATGCAACGAATCTGGCGGAACTAGGCAATAATCTGTATGAAAAAGCATCCAGGCTTTATTCCATTGATCAACTGGCCAAAAGTACAGAGGAAACATACAAAAAAATAAAGCATACACCCTGAGATTTACACATAGTTATATCTTTGTGGGCTGAAAACATGTAAGGATCCCTGCATGTTTTTTTGTTTGGAGAAAAGTTAAGTAGAGATGAAACTTTCCTCCTGCCTATTACGTCTGATAATATTGGAAACAATTACTATGGCATCCGAGAAATAATCTTCCATGGGAATTCTTCCATATTCAGAAAAATAGTAGTATAATGTAAAAGTGTTGGGCTGGTAAATAGCGCACAAACAGGATGTGTTTGCTATTTTTCTAGCATAAAATAGTTTTATAGGTAGAAATTTGTAAAAAAAGGTTGAAATCTCAACCAAGTTTGGTACAATAATATACATGTATAGTGGAACTATTTTCTTCTGTCCGTACCTATTGATTCGAGAGATTAAGATTTTTATGTATACATATAATAGTGAATACAATCTCGCGGATGAATAAGGGACAAAGGAATAGACTATAAAACTATTACAACACGCATGAGATCCGGATCTTACCAATCCGGGGGGCACCAAGAAAAAACTTATTTACAAAACAGGGAGGAAACACAAAATGGCGTACCAACCAAAGTCTTACCGCAAGTTTGTGGCGACAGCTGCTACTGCAACTTTAGTTGCATCTGCAATCGCTCCAGCTGCAATGGCTTCATCACACTTCGAGGATGTAGCACCAAAGTACAAGGATGCAGTTGACTATCTAGTTAACAATGGCATCTCACAAGGAACTACAGAAAGTACTTTCGGAACTCACGAAAACATCAAGCGTGGCGATCTTGCTATCTGGCTTGCAAAAGCTCTTAAGCTTGACACTGCTTCTGCACCAGCTTCAGGTTTCGAAGATACAGCTGGCACTCGTTATGATGCCTATGTATCAGTTCTTAAATCTAAAGGCTATATCTCTGGTAAGTCAACAACTGAATTTGCTCCAAACGCTACAGTAACTCGTGGCGAAATGGCAATCATGCTTTCTAACGCATACGACCTAAAATCTGATGTAGCAACAAGCTTCACAGATGCTGTAGGTATCTATAAAACAGCTATCCAAGGTCTATACGCTTACGAAGTAACTTCAGGTAAAACTGAAACTACTTTCGGTACTAGCCAAAACATCACTCGCGGAGATCTTGCAATCTTCTTGAAGCGTGCTGCTGAAGTTGTGAAGACACCACAGGTTGTTAGTGTTAGTGCGGTTAATGCTAAGCAATTAATAGTTAAGTTTAATAAAGCTGTTGACAAATCTACTGTAATCACTAGTGGAAATGTTATTAATGCAAACTTTAAAGTTAATGGAGTTGCTTTAAGTGGAACAAACGCAGCTTCATTAAGCGAAGATGGAAAGACATTAACAATTACTTCTGGTGCTGGTACTTGGGAAGGAACATATATGTTCTCAACTACAGCTGACACTGTAAAAGATACTGAGGGTGCATATGTAGCAGTTTACAATCAAGTTTTAGACTACACTGATACTGTTGCTCCTACTTTACTAGGTTCTGAAACAGTTAATGCTAGCACTGTTAAGCTTATGTTCTCTGAGCCTTTAAAAACTAAAGGTACAGTTGTTGCTAAATTAGCTAACGGTACTGACATTTCTTCATTAGTTTCATCTAGCGTTGTAGGTTCTGACCTTGTATTAGATTTATCTAGTGCTAGTATTCCTGCTAACTCAACTATTAACGTAACAGTTTTAGGTGCTACTGATTTCTCAGATAACCTATTAGCTGTAAACCCAACAAGTGCTTCTGTTGTAAAAGGTGCTAAAGACGGTGTTGCACCTACAGTTGCATCAGTTACTCCTGTTAATGCAAAGAAATTTGAAATTAAATTAAGCGAGCAAGTACAAAACTTTGTAATTGGCGATGTTAAGGTTAATGGTGTTGCTTTAGTGGCTCCAGCTACTCTAACTCAAGATGCTACAGATAAAACAAAGTACACTGTTCAATTAGCTTCAGCAGTTTCTGGTTTAACAACTATTTCAGTTGACGCTTCTGCATTCGCTGACTTAAGTGGAGAAGATAATGCAGCATTCTCTCAAATCGTTAACTTTGCTGCTGATACAACAGCTCCAACATTAGCATCTGCTGATTTAGTTGCTGTATCAAACACAACTAATGAATTGCTATTGAGCTTGCTGACATCTCTAAAACAGGTCCTGTTGCACTAGTTAAAGATGCTACTTACACAGTAGACCTTGCTGCTGACCTATTTGAAGATACAGCTGGTAACAATAACGTTGTTAAAACTTCTGCATTCAGTTTTACTAGAGGTTCAGATGTTAACTCAACTAAACCTTCTCTTGACTTAACAATTGACTCTGCTGAGTCTGGAAACCTAGTTGCTGCCAACGGTATTTTAGTAGTTGACGAAAATACTATTAAAGTTAAGTTCATCGGAGACATTGATGGTGCTACTGCTACAAACATTGCTAACTATCAAGTTGCTGGTGCTACTGTTAAGTCCGCTTCACTTAATAGCTCAAACGAAGTTACTATTAAGCTTGAAGCTAACTCTAACCAATACACTGGAACTCGTACAGTTAAGGTAACTGGAGTTAAGACTAAAGCTGGTGTTGCTATGAATGACTACACTACTACTGAATATTTAGAAGAAAACGTAGTACCAGTAGTAACAAATGTTGCATTAACATCTATCACTCAAGATGATGCTGGAACTACAGGTGTAGATGAAACTGCTACTGTTATTACATTAACTGCAAGTGAAGCAGTTGCACTTGGTGGTTCTGATACTGCTGACTTCAAGTTATTCATTGACGGTGTTGAAGTTACAACTGGTATTACATCAATTGCTACAACAGTAGGTTCTTCTTCTGACAAAATTGTTGTTACAATTGCAGGAAAAGCATTATCTGCAACAGACTTCAGCAAAGGTGTTCAGTTAAGAGCTAAGACTACTTTAGATATCGCTGATTCTGTAGGTAACTTATTAAATGTTGGTACAGGACTAGACGTTAGATTATAATTCAAAGCTCATAAACCCAACTGTGATTCTCATAGTTGGGTTTTTATATCCGTCGAGGAAGGGACACAGGGACAGGTTCCTTGTCCCAATTCTAGAAAAGCTCTGTGGAGAGAAATCTCTGCGGGGCTTTTCTTTTTATAGGAACCGAATCATAAGGGCCACGAGGACAGGTGCTTCGACCCTTTTCTATCTGGTATTCTGCAGGAAGGGATACGTGAGAGGGACACGGGGACAGGTACCTTGTCCCAGAAGATTAATAAGTTAGAAATGGTTCTTCGTCATTTACAGTGATTTTATAGGGAGAAATGAATTCTCTTTTTCTCAAAATTTTAAAACCGTCACTGGACACGTGGACACGGGGACAGGTACCTTGTCCCAATTCTAGAAAGGCTTCGTGGAGAGAAATTTCTGCGGGGCTTTTCTTTTTATAGGATGTATGTCCATTTTTCGGGTAAATCTCTTTCACTCCACTCTTTAAGTAGTTCTATCGCCTTGTCCCCATCAGTATCAACTTCAACTAGTTCAGAAGCTTGTCCAAGAACAAGTCCAATGTTCATCTCTTTATAAGCCTCTAGCATTTCTCTATTTCTTTTGATGTAGGAGCTTCGTGTCTCTTTTGCCATCCTTGTAATTTAAGAATTTTTCCACTACAAGGGATGACAGGTAGTTGTAATTTTTCAACATAATAGTTGGTTTGCTTTTTGATTTGCTCTTGGTCATAAAAGGGACACAGGGACAGGTACCTCGTCCCACCATTTTTTTACAACTAGTATGATGTGGTTAGATTCGAGGGGCATGTTGTTTATAAGGGACAAAGGGACAGGTACCTTGTCCCAATTCTAGAAAGGCTTTGTGGAGAGAAATCTCTGCGGGGCTTTTCTTTTTATAGGAACCGAATCATAAGGACGACGAGGACAGGTACCTTGACCCTTCTTTATCTGGCATTCTGTGAGAGACATAGGGAAGGTTCTTGTGTTCCTTCGTAATTCGAAATAGTTTTTTGGATAAGCCTGATGGGTGGTTTTGCCTACTCATCGCGTTTTTTATTAGCTGAAATTGGGTGGATTGTCATACAAAACGAGCAGGGGATTTTTCCCCTGCTCATTCTATTAAGTCTGCAATTAGGATATACCGTTCTGGTGCATCGCCTATGAAGTCGAATGGATAGCAGGTGGTTACGGTCAGTGTGGCACGAGGTTTGGGAACGATTACTGTTCTGTCATTTGCATCAACAAAGCGGGTTTTTCTGATCTTGTACGTGAATTTTCCGGCATTTGTTGTGACAACGAGTAAATCCCCTTTGCCAACATTGCCTAGCTGGCGAAACACAGTATCACGGTGTCCGGATAGAACAGAATTGTCTTTCTCTCCTGGAAGGACGCTGCCTGCGAAGTGTCCTACTCCTTTTTCAAGCTCATCCTCATCCGTACCATGGTAAATGGGCAAATTGGCATTGAGTTTAGGAATGGTCAGGTTTCCGATCATTTCTCCTTGTTCAGGTCTCACCGAATAGAGGCTGGCTGGACGGTTAGCCGTCTGATCGGGCTTATTGGCAAAGGCAACTTCTGTTTGGGGTTCAGTAGTTTTATAAAGCCAGTACCCTTTCATGAATGTATAAGCATTGGTTCCGCTGAACCAAAAACCGAAAGCGATGATAACTACAGATAAGGAAAGAAGAACCAGTCTTCCGGTTCTTCCTTTTTTAAAAAAATTAGACACGTTTCGCTTTCCCTTTCCTGAATACAAAAATTCCTAAAAGGATCATTGCAAATCCAGCCATTGTATTTTGCAGATAATCGGAAGCGGTGTTTGGTAGCTTTCCGCCCTTGACTGTTTTAGCAGGGGATTTCACGTCAGCTTTTTTCAGTTCATCAGCAGCATTTTTCACTTCTGCAGCTGCTTGAGTTGTATCTTCCAGATTTTCTCCGGTTACTTGCATGAATTCAGAGTCGAACATTTCCTTTGTGATGACCATGTCAGCTAAAAGTTCACCATTGGAGGAAAGGATTTTTGTTAGTAAATTTGCGTCATTGGTAGAGTTCATTTGCATAAGGGAAGCAAATGAAACAGGGGACTCTACTCCATCCTTAACCAAGTAGTACTCTACTTTTAAATCTAACGAAGCAAGCATACCATCCCAAATATCAATGAATTCAGCAATGTCTTCCGCTGAAAGATCAGATGCACTGTTAAACTCTGGGAATTTCATTAATCTTACCCCATATCCTTCCAACGCCGTAAAAAGTTGTTCTGGATCGACGTCAGGATTTTCCATAATTACAATCATATGATTGGCAAGGTTATTGGCTTCAGCAAGGGAGAGACCAAAAGAATCCAATGTGTTGATCAAGTCATCCTTAGATTCCATGAAGTAGTGTTGAGCGACTGCAAAATCTAGGTCTTCCATATATTCATAGTTTTCGATTGAATCATCATAGGAATTCAGGAAAGCTTCCAATTCTTCCACCGATGCAAATTGATAATCTTCAAGAAGGGTTTGCATCTTTTCATCTGTGATTGGAGTCAATTCTTCGGTGTAAAGCCAATCTGATACACTGAAATATAAATCATCATAAAAAACGAATTCATCCAATGTTGCTCCATTTTTATCAAGCAACTGGTTGAATTCTTCCTCTGTGATGTCATAATCCACAAGCAGTTCCTGAAGATTTTCCTCACTTACAACTGCTCCCAGATAGTCTTTTAATTCTTCCAAAGTTTCAGGGAGGGACAAGGGGACAGGTTCCTTGTCCCAATTCTAGAAAGGCTCTGTGGAGAGAAATCTCTGCGGGGCTTTTCTTTTTATAGTATGATGTCCATTTTTCGGGTAAATCTCCTTCACTCCACTCTTTAAGTAGTTCTATCGCCTTGTCCCCATCAGCATCAACTCCAACTAGTTCAGAAGCTTGTCCAAGAACAAATTCAATGTTCATCTCTTTATAAGCCTCTAGCCATTTCTCTATTTCTTTTGATGTAGGAGCTTCGTGTCTCTATTGCTATCCTTGTAATTTAAGAATTTTTCCACTACAAGGGATGACAGGTAGTTGTAATTTTTCAACATAATAGTTGATATGCTTTTTGATTTGCTCTTGGTCATACATCGTGCTTTGCCTCCGTTCTTTTATGTTTATCTAACTTGCACAAGATGAATTAGTGGATATTTTAAAGGGACACGGGGACAGGTTCCTTGTTCCAGAAGATTAATAACTTAAGTTTCGCACCCCCAAAATAACAGGGTTTAAAGCTGCATTTTCCGCTGAACTTGCCTGCAAATTGGGGGTTTTCTCTTATTCCATTTTGGTCAATTAGGCAGCATTATCCCCTTTAAATAGCTGATTCCCCAAAAAGGAGTCTTCAAATAGCTCTTTGATGTATTGGTACTTCGGAGATTGTTTAAAGGGTTGGACATCAACAGTTCCAGATTCGCTATTTGAGTGTAGAGAACAGTATCATAAGTAAATGAGGTTTTTTCAACGAGTGGGTTTTCATGTCCATTCTTTAGTTCGATTTTATCATGGACCAATACTGATTTGTATATTACTCGAATTTCGCACCTTGTTAATTCAATAAAAAAAATCTAACAAATGGCGCGGATTAACTAAACCTTAATTTTCACCGTCTTCATACTATTTGTAGTTGTTAAAAAATTGGCAGCGGTAATTGCAAACATCTCATCAAAAAATTTTCATATGGAGAAAGGAACCTAAAAGAAAAAAGGGCACGATGCGCAATTCCCATTGCTCATCGTGCCTTTTTCGTACAAAAATTTCAATTGTGTCAGCGATAAGAATCGCCCCAAAGCGTGCAAATCACAACGCGGATTTTGCTTTTTCGAGCAGGGCGGATTGGCGTGATTCTTTGGCGTTTTCATATTGTGTTTTGAAATCTGTTGCTTCGGAAGCATTGATACCATGCTTTTGGAGATCCTTCTCCAAAGCGTTATAAACGTACTGGAAAGTTTCGTCGGTCTTGCTTTCAAGTTCTTTTCCAGCAGCTGAGTATTTTCTATAGAAATAGGTAATCGATACGGATTCGCCGCTTTCTTTCTTTGTTTTATATTCATCATATGCTGCGGCTACTAAACCATCAATCTTCCCGTTAGCCTGAGCTTCAAGTGATTCAAACACAGGACGATACGCTGCCTTGATGGATTCGGCAGTAACTTCTTTGCTATCCGTTTTCTGGTCAGAACCCGATTGGCCTGCATTTTCTGTACCATTCGCCGCTTTTTTGCCATCGTCGGCTTTCTTTCCATCAGCTGTCTTTTGGGAAGTCACATTGTTTGAAGAACCATTTCCGTCTCCAGAAGCAGATTCAGTAGAACCACCATTTCCGCTATTGCCTTCTTTTTCACTTGCTCCTCCAGCATCATTTTCTCCAGAAGAATTTGAGCCAATGGTTGCAGAGGCCGTGTCTGTATTGCCCACTCCATTTATTCCAGGAAGTTCGATCTGATAGTCGGATTCGGTGATCTTTTCAACCTTGGTATCCGCAATATCGTACTGCTTAACCTTCAAAAAATAGTAGGCAGTTCCGCCTAAAGCTAGTAATAAAACGACAAAAATTGCAAGAAAAATCTTGAGTCCTTTTTTCATCTATTGATGAAACCCCCTTACTAATGGTAAAAGCACTTAAATATTATCATACTTCTTCCGATAAAAGGATAGATAGTTGAAAAATCAATCCATAAATCGACAATAAAAAAATATTTTGTTGAATCTGGTAAAATAATGAAGTATTATAGACTTATCTACATAGTAACTAGTCTGATAGAGTCTATGATCAAAAAAAAATTAGAGGTGATGTAAGAATGAAGAAATATCCATTTAGCAATAAAGCAGTGAAGGCGATGCTGGCAGCAACGATAGCACTTTCTCCAGTTGCGGCAACTGCTCCACTTTGGCATAGTACATCAGTACATGCAGAAGCTATTGATTCTACAAGTACAGCAATTGATAGAATCAAATTGATTTACAGTCATTTAAATTATGAGGCCGGTTCCGATAATTACGTTATCTTCAATAAGGCAGCGGAAGGTCTGAAGGGATTCACGAAACAAGACTGGAATGATGTTTTATCAGCGGGGGTGGCAGCTCATATTAATGGGCGTTTGCCTATCAATGTGGAAGCAAATGGTGTACTCAGGGAGACCGTTACTGCAGAAGATATTGCAGCAAAGCTTGCTGCATTTGTTTATACATCAACTGGTGACACGATTGCCGAAAACTATCATTTATTCCAAACATCTCACGAGGGTATTGCCTTTAAAGCTGTTATGGGTTCTGAAAGCCTGGACACAATTCTAGAATTCTTGGTTGAATCCGAGAAAGCCCTATGGGATTTGCCAGCTGACACAATTGGCAGGGCATTACTAACAAACAGTATTGATTCAGTTACTAGGCAAGTTAGGGACAACGTAGTAAACTCAAATGATAAATTTAAACAGCTCAACCAGGACTTCCGCACCAATCTAGGAACAGATCTTGAAGGACTTTTCGAAATCCAAGAAAGAATAAATGGAAAACTTAAAAGCAAATCAATCTTAAATGACACTGAATTAAAGTCACTTCGAGATGCTTTCATTTTGGCTTCATTAGCTGCCGGTGATCCGGATCCTGAAGATCAAACTAACCCAGGTGGCGGAGGCTCAACACCACCACTGAACCCACCAGCACCAGGTGAGTCGAATAACATCATGCTTCCTGAGCAGGCGGCTGAAGTGGTTAAGGAGAAAAATCCATCTGGAAGAGTAGAAGTCATCACGAAGATCTTCGCTGAAAAGGTGGACGAAATCGTTGGTTTGATTACGCAAGAAAAGGACACGGTCCAAGTGAAGCTTGAGAAGCCAGCAGCTGGTGAAGCAGCGAAGGCTCAGATTCCGGCAGGTTTATTCACAAAAGCAGCTTTAAAGAATGGGAAAGCGGTAGTAGAAGTGTCGACGGATGAAGCGTCTTATAAGCTTCCAGCTGCTCAAATCAAAATTGCCGACCTTGCATCCAAACTTGGAGCAAATGAGCAAGACGTTCAGATTGTTATCGCGGTAAATGTAGTCAACGAGGCGGATGTCAAGGATTCAGTCGCTAAAAATAAGCTGAAGCTTGCTTCCAAAGTTATCGAGTTCACCGTTACTGCTGAAGCTGGAACTAAAACGGAGCCTGTCTCGAAGTTCTCTGCCTATGTAGAGCGGGATATTACAGGCGAATATGACTTCGATAAAGAAAATTCGGCAGCTGTTAGATTGAATCCGGATGGAACGATCTCTGCAATCCCGACTCTATTCAATGGAAAAACGGCAACTGTAAAGTCACTGACGAATTCAAAATACACCATCGTTGAAAATGACAAGACGTTCACCGACGTAAAATCCGGCTGGGCACAAGAGTATATCGAAACGCTCGGCGCGAAGTACATCATCCAAGGAAAGGCAACTGGTGAATTTGAACCAGGCAAGCACATGACTCGTGCTGAGTTCGCTGTCCTGCTTGTTCGCGCACTGGGCCTTCCTACAGAGCAGTATGACAAAAGCTTCAAAGATGTTTTAGGCATCGAATGGTTCGCAAAAAAAGGCGAATTGACGGCTGCGGTGAAATACGGAGTAGTACAAGGAAAGCTGGATGGCACGTTCGCACCGAACGAAAAAATCACTCGTGCTCAGGCAGCAGCAATGGTCGAGCGGGCGATGAAGGTTTCCTTCGTTGAGTATGATTTCAGCCAGTTGGATAAAACAAAAACACTAAATGATTTCAAGGATGCCAAGCAAGTTGGTTCATGGGCGAAGTCAGGTGTTGAGGCTGTTTACCAGGCGGGAATCGTCAAAGGAAAAGGGGACGGCACATTCAATCCGAATGGTTACACGCAGCGGAATGAAATGGCGGCAATCCTGGCAAACTTCCTTGTCTCAGCACAATTGCTTGACGATACATTCAGCAAGTAATAAATGTAAAAAAATCCCGTAACAGATTCATTCTGTTGCGGGATTTTTTTACTGTTTACAACACAGGATAATTGTTAATTTTTTATTTCAAATCTATTAATAAATGTAAAAAATTAGAATTATCCGTCATCTGTTCCCGCTTTTTTGTTACAATGATTTCGGACATCTGTGAGTCTAGTATCATCTGAATTTTGATCGGCATGAGTCCAATTAGGCAAAGAAAAGAGGAGAATGAATGGATATGGTATCTAAGTCTTCCCGTAAGTTCATTGCGACTGCTGCGACTGCTGCTTTGGTTGCGTCAGCGGTTGCACCAGCGGTATCTGCTGCAGAGGCTGCAAGCTTCAAAGATGTATCTGGCCGTTATGTTGATGCGGTTGATTTTGTTGTAGCGGCGGGTGCTAACGGCAAATCATCTACAAATTTTGGTTTAAATGAGTCGATCAAGCGTGTGGACGCTGCGGTTCTTTTGGCTAATGTTCTTGGTCTAGAAGTGGCAAGAGCCCCAGAAGCTGGATTCAAAGATGTACCGGATCGTGCGAAAGATGCTGTAAATGCATTGAAATTCTATGGCATTGCCTCCGGAAAGAACGCTACTAATTTTGGTTCCAATAGCTTTATCACTCGTGGCGAATTGGCAGTTTGGATCGAAAGAGGATTCGAATTGTTAGGTCAATCCGATTTTAACTTTAAGGACGTAAGCTCCAATTATGAAGCCTCTGTTCATGCTTTGGTTGCGAACCAAGTAGCCAAAGGCTTCTCCAACACGAACTTTGGTGTTAATCAAATCGCGAAACGTGGCGACTATGCAATCTTTTTATTTAAAGCTGCTCAAGCAATTGAAAATGGAGATTTGGCTTTAACTATTATGCACACAAATGATACCCACAGCTATGTGGATAAAGCTCCTAAACTAGCAAGTGCAGTAAAGGAAGTCCGTGCTGAAAACCCTGATGCTCTATTGTTAAGTGCAGGGGATGTTTTTTCTGGAACTCTCTACTTTAATGAGTTTGAAGGACAAGCCGATTTAGCATTAATGAACTATCTTGGCTATGATGCCATGACTTTCGGAAATCATGAATTCGATCTTGGATCAAGTACAGAAGGACATAAATCTCTTTCTGAATTTATAAAAGGAGCGGACTTCCCATTTGTTAGCTCTAACGTTGACTTTTCAAAAGATGCTCTATTCAATGGAATTCAATCGAAAGGTACTATTGGCGAGAAAATGGAAGATGGAAAGATCTTCGATGGGATCGTAAAAGTAGTCGATGGGCAGAAAGTCGGTATCTTTGGATTATCAACAGAAGAAACAAAGGATATTTCAAGCCCTGGCAAAATCACTTTCAGCAATTATGTGGAAGAAGCAAAAAGAATGGTTGCAGCATTTGAAACTCAAGGGATTCATAAAATCATCGCCCTTTCTCACTTAGGCTATGACGACAACGTTGCATATGATAATGATCTGAAGCTAGCTGAAGCGGTAGATGGAATTGATATCATTGTTGGCGGACATACACATACAAAGCTTACAGAGCCAAAGTTAATTGATAAAGAAGAGCCGACACTTATTGTCCAAGCTGGACAATATAGCGACCTGCTTGGTACTTTAGACGTTGAGTTTGACTATTGGGGAACAATCACTGGCTATGCTGGTGAACTAGTGGATCTTAAAGACAAAGCGGAAGATGCTAATGCCGTAGAGCTAGTTAAGCCATTTAAGGACAAGGTAATGGAGCTTCAAAACAAGTCCATCGGAAAATCTGCTGCAGTCAAACTTGAGGGAGAACGTGCAGTAGTTCGTACACAGGAATCCAATCTTGGTAATCTGATTACGGACGGTATGCTTGCAAAAGCCAAATCAATCAATCCTAACACTGTAATAGCTGTAACAAATGGAGGCGGCATTCGTGCTTCTATTGATGAGGGCGATATTACACTTGGTGAAGTTTTAACAACGATGCCATTTGGCAATACACTGGGCATTATGAACCTGAAAGGCTCTGAAATCAAAGCTGCCCTTGAGCATAGCGTAAGCCAGGCTCCAAATGAAAGCGGAGCATTCCTGCACGTTTCAGGAATGAAATTCTCTTATGACAGCAGCAAGCCAACTGGAGAAAGAGTTGTTAAGATCGAAGTAAAAGGTACGGACGGAACCTATACAGAACTAGATCTTACTAAAAACTACCTAGTCGCTACGAACACATTCACTGCTAAAGGCGGAGACGGATACGAAATGTTTGCTAACGCATACACAGAAGGCCGCATAAGCGAACCAGGATTTGTAGACTACGAAATGTTCGTTGACTACCTGACTCAATCTGAAACAATTGAACCAAAAGTAGAAGGTAGAATAGTAGATACACAGAAATAATTACAACTAATGGGCACCCTCGAAAACCTTTTGAGGGTGCCTATTCAGCAATAGGAGGAGGCTTGTAGTTTGAAGAAGTTGTATAAGACTTTTATAGCAGCAACTGGAATAACTTTAATGGTTGCCTCGACTGGTTTCACGGCAGCAGCAGCTGGTTTTTCTGATGTTATTCCAAGATACGCTGACTCTATTGATTTTCTTGTATCAAAAGGCGCAAAGGGAATGGGGGACTCATCATTTGGAATAAGGGAGGAAATCAAGCGAATTGATGCCGCTATCTTAACAGCTAAGGTGCTACGACTGCATACAGAAACAGCCCCAGCTTCTGGGTTTAAGGATGTACCAAAACGCGGTCAATCAGCAGTTAATGCCCTTAAAGCAGCAGGGATCACTTCCGGTAAAACTAAAACGCTTTTTGATTCTAACAGCCCGATTACTCGTGGCGAAATAGCCGTTTGGATCCAAAAAGGATTTGATTTACGTGGGGAAACAGCTACGATATTCAAGGATGTTCCAAAGAATTATCTATCTGCGGTACAAGCTCTGGTTGCTAATGGGGTTGCCAAAGGGATGTCTGCAGAAAATTTTGGAATCAATGCAAATATAACACGAGGAGATTTTGCAATATTTTTGCATAAATCTGCAAATGATGGGGTAGTGACTGCAAACATCTTAAGTATTCAGTCTGTAAACAGCACAACGCTTAAAATGAAAATCAAAGGTAGTGTAACGGATCTTAATGCGACGGATTTTCTTTTTGATAATGGGTTAGAAGTAAAAGAAGCTAAAGTCACAGATTCAACTTTAACTGAACTGACAGTGGAGCTAAAAACATCCATTCAACAAGAAGGCACAAAGTACACACTTAAAACCTTCAAGGGGCTCGATGTGACTGGCGTGGTTTCTTTTACCATTCCAGCTGGGAATGGAAATGGAAGCGCAACAGGTCCAGCGGTTATTCGTTCAGTTAATTTCAGTGGCACAACTGAAAATCCTAAAGTGTTTTACGGAGATGTTAGAGTCGATGTCACAGGTGTGAACAACTTAGAAAATGCTGAAGTGAAGGGGGACCTCTACTTAAAAGGGAATACAGAGGTAACCTTGAGCCATGTCACCGTCGAAGGGGATACAATCCTCGAAGAGTAAACAGGAGCAGAGATATATAAAATTTTTCTGAAGCCGGACTTTAGACCTATCATGGAATAAGGCGCCACTAAAACTAAAACATTTTCAAAAGGAGACAAATTAATGATTAACCGATTGCAAAGGAAGTCATTAAGCATCTTATTAATACTGGCCATGGTCGTTAATCTCTTCTTGCCATTCGTATCACAGCAGGTGAAAGCCGCCACAGTTGCCTCGGATTTGTTCATTTCTGAGTATATTGAGGGTAGTAGTTACAATAAAGCGCTTGAAATTTATAATGGTACCGGACAAAGTGTTAACCTGAAAGACTATACTGTAGAACTTTATTCAAATGGTTCCTCTGCACCAACGAATACAACCAGCCTATCTGATACAGACCTTATGCTTGAGAGTGGACAAACGTTTATCATTGTGCACTCTAGCGCTGCTGCGGACCTTAAGAGTAAAGGCAACCTGATTAGCAGCGCAGTTATGAATTATAACGGTGACGATGCGCTGGTATTAAGGCGCAACAGCACAGCAATTGACTCAATTGGTCAAGTAGGTGCAGATCCAGGTTCGGAGTGGGGTACAACTGTATCAACGCTTAACCAAACTCTTGTGCGAAAAAGCAACGTCACTTCTGGTGATACAAACACTAGTGATGCCTTCGATCCAGCAGAAGAGTGGGATAGCTATGCGGCAGATACTTTTGAATACTTAGGCTCCCACACAATGGAGGGTGCACCATCGGATGGCTTTGTCAAAGTTGCTCCTGTGGCTACTTCTGTATCAGCTACTTCGGTTAAAGCAGGAACTGAGATTACATTAACAACTACGACAGAAGGAGCAACCATCTACTATACGGTAGACGGTACGGAGCCAACAGCAGAATCAACTGTATACTCGACGCCAATTGCAATCAATGCTGATACAATGATCAAGGCATTTGCTGTGGCACCAGACCTTGAAAACAGTGATGTTGCAACATTCCCTTACTCTGTTTTACAGCAAAAGACAATTGCCGAAGTAAGAGGAATGAACACTGATGAGCATGCTCTTACCACTGGTATTGTTACAACGGTACAAGGAAAAAATATTTTCATCCAAGACGAGACTGCTGGGATTGTATTATATGGATCTCTTAATGTCCAGCCTGGTGATGAAGTAGAAGCTTCAGGGCAGTTATCAGAATATAACAGTCTTTTAGAGCTGAAAGTAACTGCTGAGGATGTTAAAGTTCTGGGCCAAAAAGAAATTCCAGCTGCGAAAGAAGTAACTGTAGCAGAATTGTCCGAGCAATATGAAGGCATGCTTGTAAAAGTAGGCAAATCAGTAGCCAAGAGCTACTCTGGCGGTAATTATACACTTGAAGACGCAAACGGAGACTCTTATCAGGTCCGGCCGGAAGTACAAGAGTGGATAGAACTTGAAACATCCTATGATTCCATTACAGGGGTTCTTGGTTCTTATCAAGATGTGTACCAGCTTATGCCTCGTTCACAGTCCGATATCTTCCTTGATCCAAGCTTTGTCCGTCCAGTAGTTGCTGCGCCGGGTGCAGGCTTTGTCAACGCAGGGGATGAAGTAACGCTAACTTCTGAAACGCAAGGCGCAACCGTTTACTATACAACCGATGGCAGTGAACCAACAACAGGCAGTATGGTGTACAGTGAGCCAATCGTAATTAATGGCGATACTACGATCAAAGCGTTTGCTGTAAAAGATGGACTAACAAGCAGCAACGTGTACACATACGATTACCTCATTCAAAAAGAAGTGGTCCGTATCCACGATATCCAAGGTGCAGGCCATTACTCGAAATATGAAGGTTTCAATGTAAATGATGTAGAAGGGGTTGTAACCCACGTTGTCGACAGCAGGAACTTCTATTTGCAAGACTTACAAGGTGACGGAGACGACAAAACAGCTGAAGGGATCCTTGTATATAAATACAATCATGGATTAGCTCCTGGTGATGTCGTAAAGGTGTCCGGTGAGGTAAAAGAGTATCATGTAGAAGGCTATTCTGATAAGGCGGAAGTTGATCTCCCGTCAACTGAAATAAGTGCTTCAGCGATTACAAAAGTAAGAAGTGGTGAATCCCTGCCTGATCCCGTGGTAATTGGGGTGGACCGTACAGCTTCAACGGAAGTCATTGACAATGATGGTTTGGATACATTCGACCCTGAAGAAGATGCGATTGATTTCTATGAAAGTTTAGAAGGCATGCTTGTACAGGTTGATGATGCAAAAGTCGTTTCACCACAAAAGTACGGCGAAGTTGTCGTAATACCTGGAACAATGGAAGCAAACACTCCAGCAGGTGGAATGCGTATATCTGAAGGAGACTTCAACCCTGAACGAATTACAGTCGATATGAACGATGAAAGCTTCATTGCAAAAATGGGCGATCAGTTCAATGGTTCCATTACAGGCGTCATGGGCTATGGCTATAGCAACTATAAAGTTTTAACGAAAAACCTTCCTCCTTTAGTAGAAGGTTCGAACGAACGAGAAACCACCTCAATTATGCCGACAGCAGACAAATTGACGGTCGCTTCTTACAATGTTGAAAATTTCTCGCCAAAGGTGGACGCCGCAAAAATTGCAACGCTTGCTGAAGCAATCGTAACAAATTTGAAACAGCCAGATATCGTTGGTCTGACCGAGGTACAGGACAATGATGGACCAACAGACAGCGGAACAACAAACGCAGATGAAAGTGCAAAAGCATTGATTGACAAAATCAAGGAACTTGGCGGACCAACTTATACGTATACTGATATCGCGCCAGTAGATAAGACTGACGGCGGCCAGCCAGGAGGGAATATCCGTGTAGGATTCCTTTACAATGAAGCACGCGTTCAATTAATGGAAGCGCCAAAAGGAACTGCCACTCAGGCAGTCAAATTTGAGAATGGAAACCTGACATTGAATCCAGGACGAATTGATCCAACAAACCCTGCATTCGAAGACAGCCGCAAATCTCTTGCAGCTCAATTCAATTTCCAGGGTGAGAGCGTGATTGTTGTAGCGAACCACTTCAACTCTAAAGGTGGAGACCAACCATTATTCGGCAAGAACCAGCCGCCAGTTTTAAAGAGTGAAGTACAGCGCATGGAAATTGCAAAAATCGTTAATGGTTTTGTGAAGGATGTAAAAGCCGAGGATCCAAATGCGAATGTCATCCTATTAGGGGATTTCAATGATTTTGAATTCTCCAATCCTTTGGAAACTCTAAAAGGCAATGATCTGGTGAATATGGTGGAAAAAGTGCCTTCTGATCAAAGGTATTCATACTCATACCAAGGGAATGCACAAGTACTTGACCATATTCTTGTAACAAAGAATTTGGAAGCTTCAACAACAGTTAATATAGTTCATATCAACTCTGGATTCATGGAAGAACATGGACGCGGTAGTGACCATGATCCGCTTCTGATCCAAACCGCTTTAAAGTCACCAGAAGTTTATAACAAAGTCTATAATCTGACTGATTATAAAACAAAGAAATTAGTAGTAGGTAGAATAAACAGTCTTATCAATGTTGACAGCTCATCCGTAATCAGTGAAGGTATCTGGCTGAAAAAAACAGCAACAGTTACAGGGGAGGGACTTGAAAACACGAAAGTGGTAATCAGCCCTGCCCAACAAGATACAGTAATTGATCTAAGTGGTGCAGCGATCAAAGAAGTAGTAATTGACAATGCCAAGGTAAAAGAAATCAAAGGTGCAGAAAATGTAGTGAAGTGGACTGTTGCTGAAGGTGTCGACACGTCTGCTATCAAATTCATGGATACAACGGGGAATGAAATTCCTTTCCCGCTGCTCCTTGAAGAAGACCAGACTCCTGAAACAAACAGTTACTACGAAGCGGCATATGGAAAAACGGGAGCAGACTTAAAGTCTGCTCTTAATAACATCATCAAGGTTCAAGAAAAGCTGACCTATGACCAAGTATGGGAAGCGTTGAAGGAAACGGATGAAGATCTAAATAATAAAGACAATGTCATCCTGCTATACACTGGACGCTCTCAGGAAAAGTCTACCAATGGCGGCAATGCGGATGACTGGAACCGGGAACACGTCTGGGCTAAATCACATGGGGACTTCGGAACATCCATTGGTCCTGGAACAGATATTCATCATCTAAGACCGACGGATGCTTCCGTAAACAGCAGCCGCGGCAATATAGACTTCGACAATGGCGGCTCACTCCATAATGAATGTACCGAATGCCGCTATGACGGAGATTCATGGGAACCGCCTAGCCGGGTGAAAGGTGATATTGCCCGCATGCTGTTTTATATGGCCGTACGGTACGAAGGCAACGGCGAACTGGACCTGGAACTTTCCGACACAGTCAATACCTCTCCAGCACCACTACACGGCAAACTCACAACCTTGTTGGAGTGGCACAAACAAGACCCAGTAGATGAATTCGAAAAACGCCGCAACGAAACCATTTACCAAAACTGGCAAAAAAACCGCAACCCATTCATCGACCATCCAGAATGGGCAGAACTTATTTGGAAAACAGCGAACTAAAGAGAGCACCTCCCCCATAAAGGGGAGGTGCTTTTAGTCTACAAAAAGCTCTTCCTGAAAAAAAGTTCAGCAAAAAAATCTAATGAAATGCTAATTTCTAGTTTGTTTACAATGAGGGGAACTGTTCACTCATCTGCCTATTGGCTGCTATAACGTTTTGCATATTCGTCATCCTCTTGCTTCATAAGGTTTTGGAGGGAAAGGCTTTTCACCCCTTCCACTCCCCTTCCAATTTTAGTAGAATGATAGATGAATTAAGTTACATATATAGAAATTCAAACAGGAGGGGAGAAGCAATGTCGATCTATCAGTCTATTTTTAAAAAGCTTTTGGCAGCTGGCACTGCCGCTGTAGTAATGGGGAGTTTAGCTGCTCCAACTCTGATTGAAGCGGCTGTGCCGTTTGATGATGTACCAGAAAAATATCTATCAGCGGTTGAATATCTTAACACGAATGGGATTGTAAAAGGAACAGGAACACTCTATGGCACGAATGATAGTATGACACGAGGTACAACAGCGATAATGATTAGCAGAGCTCTTGGATTAGAAAATCAATCTGCTCCAGATGCAGGCTTTCCAGATGTGGGTGGTCAATATACCAATGCGGTGAATAATCTATCTTACCGAGGAATAATAAGCGGATCCGGCGGTCAATTTTTAACTAATCAAACATTAACGAGAGGAGCGATGGCTAAGATTCTAGTAAATGCTTATAACATTCCAATGGGTGTAAAAGATTCTCCTTTTGACGATGCAGTGGGAGCATTTGCTGACTATATTGATGCTATTTATGCTGCTGGTATCACCAATGGCGTGACCGCTGATCGTTTCGGATCTGAAAAGGAAATTAAACGTGGAGATTTCGCAACACTACTGTTCAAGACGATTAATCGATTTGGAGCAGGCTGTGATTATGATCCGAACTCAACAGATAATCCAGATTCACAGACAATTAATTGTCTGATTACAGAAATTGCGAGACAATCAAATGTTCCACCGGAGATCGTTAAGGCAGTAGCCGAGAAGGAAAGTGATTGGAAGCAATTTTCGAATGGGGAACCTTTTATGAATACAGATGGTGATGGGGGCATTGGATTAATGCAAATCACCAATACTGCTGACTATAATCCCGATGAAATAGGGTACAATGTAAAGGCCAATATCGAAGCGGGTGTCGATTTCTTGACAGAAGCCTTTTATAATCGCAACGATCTGCCTAAAATCAACAACCACGATCCAAAGATGCTTGAAAGTTGGTATTTTGCAGTGATGGCCTATAATGGCATTGTACCTAAGAACAGTCCTATAGTACAGGCAACGGGAGAAAGAAATACGGAAGCTTACCAAGAATTGGTGTTTGGCATTTTGGATAAGGGGAATCTCTATGTAGGGGATCCTCAACTGGAAACCAATATTGATAAGCTGAATATGAAAAAGGAAGACTTCCAGTACGATCCTAATTCAGGAAAATCAATTACCTTCCTTAAAGATTCTTATCAGTTGAATGTAGCGGACCTTACTGCTTCTAAGCAATTATTCAAAGTAGGGGATGTTGTGACATACCATTCTAATCGCCTGCGTGCGATTCCATCAACGAATGGATCTATAATTACCATTTCTATAGGTTCGAGGGTGAAAATTATCGGGGAACCAATGTCTGACCAAAACCAAAACTCAGTAAATCATTATGTATGGTATCTTGCGGAGGACATCAACACCAAAAAAATTGGTTACATTGCCTCCCCATATATCGAATAAAAAATCTTTTCGTAAAAATGGCATTTGCACTCGAAAATATGCGGGATGAACACTTTGCTTGAAAAACTTGTGGAAACTGAAAAAGCGCCTGGTACCTACCGATAATTGGTAGGATCCAAGCGCTTTTTTTAGCAGAACAGGAAAGTATGTTAAATTGAGTCGATTGTCTAGTGTCACCTCTACTTGTCTAGTCTGAACCGTGTCCTATAGCTTTTCCTAGTAATTTAGTAACTTTGCTTTTTCCAGGAAGTTAGCGAGGATTTTGGCCATCTCGTTACGTTGTGTGCTGCCTGCTGCACCGAACTTGTCTGTTGCTTTTCCGTTTATAATTCCTGCTTGGTACACTGATTCTACATCTGCTTTGGCCCAGTTGCCGATTGATCCAGCATCTGTAAAGTTTCTTAGTGTATTCGTTTTATCCAATGTTGAAAGGTCGTAGTTGATGAATTCCAATTTCATCGCGCGACCGATCATTGCTGCTGCTTCTGTCCGGGTAATCTTTTCACCAGGAGCGAATGTTCCGTTGCCTTTTCCCTGGATAATCCCATATTCAATTGCAGCCATCAATGCGTTGTTATCGTTGAACCACTCACTGCCGTTTACGTCCTTGAAGCGATCATCGTATTGCTCACCAGGCAGTCCCAGTGCACGTACCAGCAATGCAGTGAATTCCGCGCGAGTCAATTGCTGTGTGCTTCCAAATGTTCCGTCACCCTTACCTTTAATGATGTACTTGGATGCAAGAGCTTCGATGTACGGCTCTGCCCAGTCCATCCCATTATTAACGTCAGTGAAGGTCACATCGTTTTCAACAATTGTATAGGTTGAGTTAGTTAATGACTTAATCATTGCCTTATTGCCATCAAATAATGTAGGAACTGAACTGAAAGTACCATCTTCGTTCAGCTTCACAGCAACTGTTTTGGCAGTGTTGAAGCTTGTGTCACCAAGGATTTCGCGCTCTACATACGTGCTGAATTTTTTGATTTCTGTTTTCTTGTTGCTGGCTGCTGCTTCCACTGTGAAGTCGATCATCGCAGATTTCATGTTCAGCTTGCTTTTATCGTCAGGCTTCACCACGTTCACGGATACTGTAATTTGAACGTCGCTTGCTGACACACCTAGCTTTTCAGCAATATCGTCCACATTTATTTCTGAAACAGGAAGGGTGTAGCTTGCATTTCCTGTAACAATTTCAACTGTTGCTTGCTGGCTTTTCTTGGCAGCTTCAATAAATAAGCTTATAGGAAGCTGTGCTTTCGCTTTTTCACCGGTAGCTGGATTTTCAAGTTTAACAGCTATGTTCGTTTTGTCAGCTGTAATCGCATGGACGACCTCAGCTACTTTGTTAGCCATTACCTTCGTTATGACGTCGATCATGCCTGAAGGGTTCTTTTCTTTCACGACTTCTGCTGCACCTGCAGGAAGTTCGATTGTGTTAGGCTTTCCAGCTGGTGGGGCAGGAGGATTTGGGTTTCCATCGCCGTTGTCAGCAGGTGAATCTGTTGCTCTGCGGTCAAGCTTAATCACGATTGTGGTTAATGGATCAATGGTTAATGTATCTCTTGATAAGCGGAAGCCGGATTTTTCTGATACAGGCTTTGCACCTGCTTCATCGCTGTCGACAAGCACTTTTCCGCCTGAAAAATTGTAATCACCAAGTGTTAACGAACGTGGCTGACTATCAGCGTTTACGAATACATAATAGTTGCCGGTATTGTCAGTCGATACATTTTCGTATGCGATGACAAGGTCATTATTCTGAATTTCAGGGAAATTAAGCAATGTTACGTTTTGGTCAACTAATTCCATGTCGCCGAGGCGGAAAGCGTTCGTTGACTTCCTTAGCTCAATCAAACCTTGTGTGAAGGCTTTTGTTGTGGTGTTCACTGCGTATTCTTCTTTGTTTGTAGCTTTTTGCCAATCAAACATATTGATTGCATCGGAAGAATCATAAGAGTCATGGATAAAGTATCCAAATGATTTCCCTTGTTCATCCTTCAGTTCGTGGTACTTCTGGTCCGGAACGCCTTCCCCTTTCCACTGCTTCGTTCTGCCATATTCCTGGCCAGCGTGAAGAAATGCTGTTCCTTGTGAGGTTAAAATTATTGAGTTTCCAAGACGAATTCGCTTATGGATTTCCAACTCATTTTCAGGTACTGCCGGATCTTTTTTAATGGATTGTACGATTACATCGTGAAGCGTCAAGTTATCATGCGCTGCGATGTACTGGACCATATCTCCCGGATCGTCATCAGCGGTATTGCCTGGCTGCCCTTTGATGTTGTTGAAAATGGTGTTGATGTCTCTTGCTCCGCCTGTGATGAAACGTGGCTCACCTTCAGAACCGAAGCCGGATTTCAATTCATTACGGATTTCGTCAGAGAATACACCGACATCATCTGTCTTGTCCATCCAATCCTGGTCAGCCCCCATTCCAGCTAATTCTGGCTCAGCGATGTGGCCTGCGAATGTTCTCCAGCCTTCTCCGAGGAATAATGCATCAGGATTCACATCCGCTGCTGCGTCATACGCATTTTGGATGGAAGGATAGGTAGCGTCTCCCATCATATCAAAGCGCATACCGTCAATCTTGTATTCTTCGAACCAGTATTTCACTGAATCTACCATCAGCTTTTCAGCCATTGTATGGCTTGTTGCCAGGTTGTTTCCGAAGCCGCCAAGGAAGTTACCCTGAGCGTCCTTGAATGCATAGTAGTCAGGAACGATATCATTCAGCTGACTAGCTTTGGCCATATGAGTGTAAACTACGTCGAGAACAACTCCCATACCAGCATCATGGATCGCATCAATCATCTGTTTCAGTTCTTTTACGCGCAGTTCAGGATTCGTCGGGTCAAGGGAGTAAGCCCCATCTGGCGAGAAGTAGCTGTGCGGGTCATAACCCCAGTTGTACTCGTTTCCTCCAGCAGCGTAATCAAGCTCTCTTTCGGCCATCTTTGTTTCGTCCCCATAATACCAGGCCATTACAGGAAGCAACTGGACGTGAGTAACGCCAAGTGACTTAATGTATTCGAGCTTGTCTTCGAAGGCTTTGTATGAACCCCATCTTGCATTGAGGTCATCTTCGATTGAAGGGTCTGAAGTGAAGTCACGCACATGTACCTCGTAGATGACTGCATCTTCGCGCTTTTCATAGCCATCGATTTTCGCATGGTCGAATCCTTCAGGATCTGTGTCGCTAAGGTCAACGATTGCTGCCTTTCCAACAGTGTCTCCATCAGGACCAGCTTCGCCTTTCGTATTAACGGTGAAAGCTGCCAATGATTTTGCATAAGGGTCGAGCACCTGACGAGTGACTTCATCATTTGTTACATCATACTGATAAAAATAACCTTCAAGATCAGTGATGTTTAGGTCTCCAGGAGCTACGTCAACAGACCAGACTCCTTTGTTGCCTTTCTCTAGATTAATGCTGCCGATTTTTTCATTTGCATTGTCTTTATTGAAGAAGTTTGCAACTACCTGTGATGCTTTTGGTGCCCAAAGTTTCAATGTTGCTCCGCCATCTTTGTAAGTCGCACCAAGGTCATTTCCATCGTATGCATACATATCATCAAGCATTCTCCAGCCTGAAGCAGCTGAAACTGTTCTGCCTGCATACGTTATGGATAGTGGAAGCTTGTCTAAAGCGAATTGTGCTGTAATTTTTACAGAGGTTGTGCCTGTAATTTCGACGCTGTCGATTGTTACTGCAGTACCGTCTGCATCTTTGATTTCAAGAGCATCTGTTAATGCTTCAGGTGTAAGGCCGTCTGTCAGCGTGAAGCCTAATAGAATTGTACTTTCATTGAGAACTTCAGCAGATACAAGTCCTGAAGCCTGCTCCCAGTATGGAGAAACGTAGACATTGTCATCGCCTTGTTTTACCCATACGTGATTGTATTTGTCGAGAAGGTTGAATTTCTTGTCCCCGCCGTCCTTTTCTTGGGTTGCTTTGTTTAGGGTAATCATCCCGATTTCTTTTGCATTTTCATTCAGCTGGATATCGACATACGCACCATATCGGTCTATATTTTCGAAGCTTGGAGCGTCTGCTGTCCAGTTTGAAGGAGGGGATGTTACATCACCCCAGAACCATAGCCCGAAGTTTTCATAGTCAGCATTGTCACGTACATAGTGAACGCGGACTGTGTTGGCTGGAAGGTCAACTGGTTCGTATTTGTAAACCGTGTCATCGCCTTGCTTGATAAAAATCTCATTGATTTCTGGCGATGTGACTGTAAAGCCTTTGTCCCCGCCATCTTTACCAGCATCGCCTTTCGTAATGTCCATTGCGAGGAAGCCGATGTTCTTTGCGCCATCTTTAAGCTCAACGTCGATATATGCGCCATAGCTGTCCATTTTTTCGAACATTGTAGCGCCTGTCGGCCAATTGGCAGAAGGGGAAGCTACATCGTTCCACAGCCATGCTCCAAAATTTTCATAGTTGTTGTCGTTACGCTTGTAATGGATACGGACATGATTCGCAGGAATCGGTTCAACAATTGTTCCGTTTCCGCCGTCATCTTCAGTGGAAGTCGCTGCTGTGATTTCCCCGCCATCCACTGTTAGTAAAACAGTTCCACCATCTGCCTTTGCTGGGATTGTCCATGTAATTTCTCCAGCTTGTGAAGCAGTGAAAGTTTGATTTGAGTAGTGATCCGTAATAACTGATCCAGGAGCAACTGTTAAGCTTATTTTTTTTGCAGTGTCTGCTATATTTAAGCCGACATATGCTGCTTCATTTCCGTATTTTCTTGCAAAAAAGATAAATTTTTCAGCGTCAGTACCGCCGATTGTTGTGCGTTCTCCTTTAGCAAATACTTCTGAATAATCATCGCGGAAGTTCAAGACTTTTTTATAGTGATCAAGGATAGCATTTCCTTCAATCTGGTCCCAGGCAAGGTCATAGCGATTGTCATTTTGCGGATAATTATTTGCTCCGCTTTGTCCAAGTTCTTCTCCGTAGTAAATGACCGGCTGGCCTTTTGCTGTTGCTTGCAGGGAGGCGGCAAGCTTCAATTTTCCTTCGTCATTTCCTTCCTTAAAAAGAAAACCATCCTCATCGTGGCTTCCCAGGAACTGACCAAGAGTGGCATTATTATCTATTTTGCCATTGCGATCAATCAGAGCATCATTGGCTGATTCCAGTTTGCCGTTAACAAAATCATGAGCAATGTTTTTGAAACCGAAGTCAAGCAGAGAGTCCATCATCCCTGTTTCAAGGTATCCGTAGTCATTTTGAGCGCTTGCTCCCCAGCTCTCACCGATCATCTTGTGCTCAGGCATCTTTTCAGTGATTGCATTTTTAAATGCCATCCAAGTTGTATCTTCAACATGTTTTACAGTGTCAACGCGGAAATAATCGATTGTATTCCCTTTGGCTGTTTTGGCTTTATCGATCCAATCTGTCTGCCAATCGATGATAGTTTTACGGACTGCGGGATCTTCTGTCTTGAGGTCAGGAAGGCCTGCTAATTCACCGCGAACTTCATCAGATCCAACATTGCTGCCCTGGCGAAGCAGCCCACTAAATACACTCCGCTCCTCATCCGTTGGGTAGCCAGCAGGAGGATTTGTTACCTGGTTATCAATATCTTTAAGGCCATAACCTGTATGATTCAACACTACATCGACCATGATTTTTATGCCACGCTCGTGTGCTGCGTCAATCAGGTTATGGAAGTCATCCATTGTGCCAAAGTGTGGGTTAAGTTTTCCAAAATTGCTTGCCCAGTATCCATGATAAGCGTAATAGGAAGGATCACCATCTTGGTAGCGAACATCATGCTTTATGTTTTCTACAATGGGGCTGATCCAAATGGTGTTCACTCCCAAGTCATCAAGGTAGTCTAATTTCTCCGTAATTCCTTTGAAGTCTCCACCCTGATACGTTCCCCTGTCAGTAGTATCATAGTTTTGATGATAAGGATCATTGTTTGTAGAGTCTCCATCAAAGAAACGGTCAGTCAGCATGAAATAAATGATCGATTCATCCCAGTCAAAATCATTTTCGCCGACAGCTTGTCGAGTTTTTATTTCTACAGAGGCAGTACCGTTGTATAGATTTCCGAAAGAGTCTACAACAGTTAGAGGAACTTCTTTTATTCCAGCTGTGATATTGTCGTCCACTGCAATGGTAACTTCTTTTAATGCAGGGTCGATTTCCAACTGTTTGGATCCGCCAAGCGCCGAAATGTCAGCGGTGATTTTGTTGATGGTTACTTCATTAGTCATTCCTTGCACATCAACGGTCAATACTGCATTCTGGTTGTAATCGATTGCGGCTGGTGCAACTGTGCCAGCAACAGTTAATTCTCCCTTTTGGAAAACAATATCTGAAGTTGGATTGTATGGATCTTGTACTTCAGTAGTAGTTCCGTCCTCCATGGTTACAGCAAAAGTGTAAGGGGTTGTACCATTAGGGATGCCTTCATAAGTAGCAACGAACCTTTCATTCTCAGGCTCATATATCATAGGTATGATATCGCCATTAAACTTCAATTCTACTTTTTTAATCGTATCCATTGTGTTATTAGCAAAAAGCGTTTTGTCACGGTAATAGAATGTCGCATTTCCCTGATCAATTACTGGTGCAGAGCCATCAGGCACGATTCGCATCTGTTCGACGCCGCTCGTGATGAATGCCTTTGTGATTGAATCATTTTTGTTTACGGGAATAATACGGTCCTTATCGAATTCTTTCACCGCAGTGTTCCAGTTATCAGTACTGCGGATCAAAAGACCGATGCTGGCAGTTTCAGGTGCAACCGCAATATCAGCTGCAGCCATTCCATTTTCATAAGACTGAAAATTGATCTGGTCATTTTGTCTGCCAGTATTCCAGACCCAAATGTTCCAGCCATCATACTGCTGATCTTCACGTATGTAGTTGACACGAACTGTACGGTCGGTTACCTCAACAGCAGCGCTTGAGTCTACTGCAAATGCTTGAGGTGCAGGCACAAAAGGCAGCCACAAGCTCAAAATCATAACAGCCGTCATGAAGATCGAGAAATTACGCTTAGTGTTCTTTTTCATTACCATTTCTTCCCCCTTCAATAATATTTGTAGAGTGACAGAAAAGAGTATTTATAGACTCTAGACTATAACTCTACTATTTCCGTGAAATCGTTTGCACACTCGTTCAAAAAAATAATACCTCATTATGCAAACGCTTGCAACACATTTCTCCCGATAAACAAAAAAATCAAAAAATTTTGGGGGTCAGACCCCCATGGAATTAACGCGGTAAAGCACTGGGGGCCTGACCCCCAGTAAGGTAAAGGGTTAAAGGGTGCTTTATGGAAACACCAAAGAAAGATGGCTCATCAGCCACCTTTCTTTGTTTTAGAGTCTTTTAGCGCCAATGAATTTTGGCTGCCAATATGAGTTATGTATGTTAGCTATTGAAACACCTTTAGAAGTTGCTGCGTGGATCACCTGGCTATTGCCAATGTAAATTGCAACGTGAGTTACTTTCTTTCCACCGCTAGTTGCATAGAATAATAGGTCTCCGGGTTGGTATGAGGTAACCTTAGTACCGATATTATACATATCTGCAGCTGTACGAGGAAGTTTATTGTAACCAGCATTTTTGAATGCGTAAGTTACCAGGCCGGAACAGTCAAAACCGCTAGGAGTTGTTCCTCCCAAAACGTATCTGACTCCCATTTGGCTTTTAGCTATAGAAATCGCTTTTACTTGATAATCAGTGCTTACTGTAGAAGATTTTGTTACAGTGCTTCCAGGGGCAATATATTTTGAACTTACATATCCGATTTTTCCGCTGTAAGAAATTCTAGACCATCCATTATCCTGGCTTGTTACCGTTACATTGTAGCCTTTTGGCAGTTTAGTATAAACTTTACCAGAAAGAGAAGGCTGATTTCTGACATTTAAATAGCCTGAACTTACATTAATATGATAACCTGTTCCAGCAGCTGAAGCTTGATCCATGGACGGAATGACAGTGACAAGAAGTGAGATGAGCATCGTAGAAGCTATGATTCTCTTAAACAAAGTTATTTACCCCCGTTGCTAGATGTTAAACATAGCATATAATGAAAGGGGTTACGGACAAATAACAAAAAAATTACGTTTGTGTTACAAAAAACGACTAATTTCGTCATTCTTTGAATCACTCATTGATTTTCTACTATATCATTTAGCGGAAATTTACCCTAGTAGTTAGATGAAGTATATTTTCTATTAAAATGGAGAGCTATGACTTTTCTTACTAATATGGAAAATGATATTCTTAATAAGAATAAACAAAGGAGGTGGCAGTCGAACGAAAACCATTCAGTTTAGAAAGGAAAAACAAAATGAATTAAAGGAGTAGTTACAATGTCCCGTAAACCGCGAGTATGGTACCCTGGAGCGGTCTACCACATCACAGACCGGGGAAATAGGAAAATGCCCATTTTTAATGATGATAAGGACCGATTCAAATTTATGGATTTATTAGAGGAAACCCGCGTATATCACCCATTTACTCTTCATGCTTATTGTCTTATGCCCAACCACTATCATTTGCTGTTGGAAACCATCAACCATCATCCACAAGAGATTATGAAAATGCTTAACTCACGATATGGAATTTATTTTAATAAACGTCACGACTTGGTCGGACACGTTTTTCAGGGCCGATATAAATCTGAGCTAATTGACTCTGATGAATATTTTCTGAATGCCAGCCGTTACATTCACCTCAACCCTTTGGAAGGGAATGTGGTTGAGAAACTTTCTAACTATAAATGGAGCAGTTATCAAGCCTACATTTCAAACAGAGAAAATCCGCATATCTCCACTCAGCGAATTCTATCCTATTTCCCAGACCCTCCAAAAAAACACTATAAAAAAATTATCGATCATGAAATCTCCTTAAAACAAAATTCTGCAGCAATTAACTAAAAATACATTTGCATCACCACACCACCGCAATGGGGGTCTGGCCCCCATTGCGGTGGTGTGGTGAAGTTTTTCATTAGTATGATTTCCCTTTTGTCTAGGGGTATAATAGGTGTAGATGGATTGTTTAGTTGGCTGTTTATGAGTTCTGCTTGGTAAGGCATTTGCTCTCATGTTTCTACGAAAGAGTTATGGTAGAGACGGACTTCCGAGAAGGAATAATTTGAGTGATGTCGAAATGAAAATCTATAGGATGTGAATGTCGATTAGTAGTTTTCCGATTTCTATGTATTTCGATGGTTTGAGCGAATAAGAAAGTTAGCTCTACATAAATTCATCTTCCTTTGAATTAATCCAATAATAGGTCTCAAGTCTTAGAAACCATTACATTACTAGACTGTTAACGACAAGAGAATTTATGTGTAGTATAAGTATAAGTATGAGGAAAAAGTGAAACAATGACCCTGTGTTATCCGTATATTAGGAAGGAATAGAAAGGGGTATGAAGTAGCTTCTTTTCATACATGCCTGTCAACTTTGTGAGATGACCATTACCCAATTGAATTTTCTAATAAATGAGGGAAATCCCTAATTAACTATGAATAAGAACCAAAGTATCTTAAAGGGAAATTGGAGGCCGAAAAAATGACGGAAAAGGAAATTGATCTATTGAAAAATAGCGATAGTCTAATGGATGATTTGCTCGACAACCCTTTTGGCGAGCAAGGTGAATTGGTTTTAAAGACCGTGGAGAAAAAGCAGGAAAATAAACCGGTAAAATTGATAGATGTTATTCCAGAGGAAAATAGGGCAAAGGCTTATCAGTTGGCAGAACAAATCGACCCAAAAAATCATCAGGCGATGATTACCTACGGAACACAGGCACAGGAAAAACTGTTGTCTTTTTCTCATACCATGCTAGAACATGTTCAAAAAAAAGATGTAGGAGAAATTGGAGACATTATCAGCGATTTGATGAAGCAGTTGAACCATATCAGCCCGGATGAATTGAGTGCGGAGAAACCGTCCTTCTTTTCAAAAATGTTTGGGAGGGTGTCTGGCTCCCTTCAAGAAATGCTTTCCAAGTATCAGAAGACCGGAGCCCAGATTGATCGGATCAGCGTAAAACTGGACCGCAGCAAGAATGTATTGCTTTCTGATATCGGCATGCTAGAAAAATTGTATGAAAGAAACAAGGAATATTTCCAGGCATTGAATATTTATATCGCAGCCGGTGAAATAAAACTTGAAGAACTTCATGAAAAAACGATTCCAGCTTTGAAAAAGGCGGCAGCGGAGACGAACGATCAAATGAAGTACCAGGAAGTGAACGACATGATTCAGTTTGCAGACCGTCTTGATAAAAGATTGCATGACTTAAAATTGAGCAGAGAAATCACAATTCAGAGTGCTCCGCAAATCCGACTGATCCAAAATACAAATCAAGCACTCGTTGAAAAAATCCAGTCATCGATCGTTACGGCAATACCGCTTTGGAAAAACCAGGTAGCAATCGCTTTGACACTTATTCGTCAGCGACATGCCGTGGAAGCACAAAAGAAGGTGTCCAAAACTACCAACGAGTTACTACTTAAAAACGCTGAGATGTTAAAAACGAATACGATCGAGACCGCCAAGGAAAATGAACGCGGACTGGTCGATGTTGAAACATTGAAAAAGACTCAGGAAAACTTGATTTCCACCCTTGAAGAGACTTTAAGAATCCAGGAAGAAGGCCGGACAAAGCGTCGTCTCGCAGAGCAGGACCTTGCAGTGATGGAAAATGAATTAAGAGAAAAGCTGTTGGAGTTAAAGGACTAATTAGGCAAGTTGTCGCACCGGGGGGTCTGACCCCCGGTGCTTTAACGCGTTATTGTACGTGATGTACCTCGCTTGTTCTATTTGTTCCCCTTTGATCAACTTTAATCAAAAATCCGCGTTGCTTTTCTACACAACAAATTGCTTTCAAAACCACAGCCGATTTGTTAAAAATTTAGGATATTTCATTTCTGATAAACTAGTGATAATCAGGCTTAATATGTAAAATTACCTAGAAATATCCTTTATTCACCATTCGACAAGATTTGTGGTTTATGGTAAAAGTAAGATGGTAGAAACAGATAATGGAAGTTTGTAAATAGGGGGAAAAGAATTGAAACTAGCTAAGAAGATTGTTGTCGGCATCATTACGAGTTTTCTTGTATATCAGTCTGTTGGCGTGCAAACGGGTTCAGCGGCTACATATGAAGAATACCCAGTTTCTTCGGGTGTAAAATACAAGGAAAATAGGGAAGTTATCAATGGATACGACCAATCTATTAAAGTCCTGGAGGTGAATCTTCAGGATCAATATACGAAGTTGGATCTTTCGGTGCTCAAAATCGGAACTCTATCAGGTACAACAGCTCAAGCGAAATATGTCCACACAGATGAAAACAGAGTGGTAGGGGCTGTGAATGGCTCGTTTTTTGATACAAAAACCAGGCTCCCGATGTATTTGATCGCACAAAATGATACTCTCATAAACTCTGGAATTATCGCTTCCACACGCGATCAATATGTGAATGAGCCAATCGCATTTGGCATTAATGCTTCTAAAAAAGCTCAGATTGATTACTATGATTTAGATCTTACAGCCACTCATAATGGAACAAACGTGGAGATTACTAGCATAAATAAGGTCAGGACTGAAAATAATTTAATTTTATACACTCCTGAATATATGGACGGATATACGAACTCCAATCAATATGGCATGGAAGTTATTTTTACAGGTGCTACGAAGAATAAAGACTTAAAATTCGGTGATAAAATTACTGGAACAGTTAGTGAAATTCGACCGTACAACACTGTTACAAATATAAAGATCCCTGCAGACGGTTTTGTATTATCTGCCCATGGAACGGAGAATCTTCAGTTTGTAAATGAAATGAAAGTTGGCGATCAAGTAGAGGTTTCCATTAATATCGATGATAAATGGAAAGGTGCACAATACATCCTTGCTAGTGGTCCTAGACTTGTAGATAACGGGAATGTTTCCTTGAGCATTGATCCAAATAGTCAGCGGGCGCTGGAGCGTGCCCCAAGAACAGCCATTGCTGTTGACCAAACCTTAACGAAGGTTTTCATGGTAACTGTAGATGGCAGGGCAGAAGGCTATAGCAAGGGCATGAATTTGACGGAATTTGCTCAATACCTTGTAAAACTAGGAGCCTATAAAGCTATAAATCTTGATGGCGGCGGATCGACAACCATGTTGGCTCGAAGGTATGGCAATGACATGGCTTCGCTAATTAATAAGCCATCTGATGGTTGGGAAAGAGCGGTCCATACTTCATTACAAGCTGTTAGTACCGCTCCTACAGGAACAGCAAGCATGTTTGATGTAGGTCTTTCCAGCTCTACCGTCACAGTCGGAGATTCCATTACAGTATCACTAAAGTATGTACTAGATCAATTTTATAATCCAATTGCAAATGATCCTTCAAAATTAAAGCTATCCAGCCTTTTAGGAACTTTTGACGGCGCAACTTTAAAAACAACAACACCAGGTGAGGGAGTGATTGTTGCTACTTATGGCAACCTCACTAAGGAAATTCCTATAAAAGTAACTAACGAAAAATCGCCGTTCTCTGATGTTCAAAGTACAAATAAGTATTACCCGCAGATTAAGTATCTATATGACCATGAGATTATTGCAGGGTACCCAGATGGAACATACAGGCCTGCATCAACATTGAAGCGTCTGGACGCGGCATTGCTGCTAGTCCGAGCATTAAAGCTGGATACTACAAATGTGCAGGATATAGACTTTTTGGATGTCCCGAAGGAATATCGTTTTTATAAAGAAATCGCTGCGATCGCAAATGCAGGGATTATAAATGGGAAGGAAAGCGGAACGGTGTTTGACCCTAATTCTCCTTTGACAAGAGCTGAGATGGCTGCGATCCTCCAAAGGGCATTTATGTTGCAAGCATCGGGTGAAATGCCTTTCACGGATGTACCAAAAGAAAGCTTTGCATACAACGACATCTTAAGCTTATACGCAAACGGGATCACAAAAGGTTATGGAATCGAGTACAGACCAAACGGAACCGTAGACCGCGTTCAATACGCATTGTTCCTCCATCGAGCAGTAACGATGCAATAAGATTAGGAAATAATACATCACCCCTTTAAAGCGTCGGGGGTCTGACCCCCAACGCTTTAAAGGGGTGATGTTCTTTGTTTCGGTTTGATATGACATTGTTTGTTTATTTATGTATAATTGTGCAGTGAATATTTTTATTGAGGGTGCATGTGTTGTGTTATTTAATTCGTATGAATTTATTTTCTTTTTTCTTCCTGCTGTTTTTGTAATTTATTTTGTTCTTCAGTATGCGGGTCTGTCGCGGTTGGCGAAGATTTCGCTTGTTTTGGCGTCGTTGGTTTTTTACAGCTGGTGGAATATAAGTTACCTGCCTTTAATCATGATTTCTGTCGTGATAAACTACGCGGTTGGTACATACCTCGGCAAAACCAACAAACTGGGAACACGTAAATCTGTCCTGACGATTGGAATAATCTTTAATGTCGTGCTATTGGGTTATTATAAATACACGGATTTCTTTATTGAAACGGTGAATTCTTTGCTAAAAGAAAGCTTTCCCTTGCTTCACCTTGCGCTGCCGCTTGCGATCAGCTTTTTCACCTTCCAGCAAATCGCTTATCTCGTGGACAGCTATCGTTATGAAACAAAGGGATACCGGCTTGATGAGTATATGCTATTCGTTGTGTTTTTCCCACAGCTCATTGCCGGTCCAATTGTCCATCATAAAGAAGTGATGTCCCAATTCCATAACGAAAATTCACGATTGAATGCGAAAAACATTTCCCTTGGTCTTTATATCTTTGGAATTGGCCTTTTCAAAAAAGTGATGATCGCTGATACCTTTGCGATTTGGGCTAACGATGGCTACAAAAACGCCTTTGACCTGAACATTGTCGAAGCCTGGATCGCCTCCCTGTCTTATACATTCCAGCTATACTTCGACTTCAGCGGTTACGCGGACATGGCGATGGGTTCCGCGCTCTTGTTCAACATCATGCTGCCAATTAACTTTAACTCGCCATACAAGGCAGTGAATATCCAGGATTTCTGGCGCCGCTGGCATATAACACTAAGCCGTTTCCTGACTGCTTATATCTACATACCGCTTGGCGGCAGCAGGATTAGTCCATCGAGGACGTACATCAATATCATGATCATCTTTATGGTTAGCGGCTTCTGGCACGGAGCTGGCTGGACGTTCGTATTCTGGGGCTTCCTGCACGGAGTTGCTTCCGTCCTTTACAGGTGGTGGAACCGTCGTGGTTATTCGATGCCAAAACTGCTCGCGTGGTTCATCACCTTCCAATTTGTCAATGCAACATGGGTGTTCTTCCGGGCAGAGAACTTTGCACAGGCGATTGCGATTTTAAAAGCGATGTTCGGTATGGGGAAAATCGAGCTTCCAACAAGGCTGGCGAATGTTCTGGAACCAATCATTAATATTAGGCTTTTGCCAGACAATCCGATGCTATATTCTACTTCAAGCGTACTTTTAATCGTTATCAGTTTGCTTGTCGTGATCTTTAGAAAAAATTCATTTGAAATGCTGGAGAGATTCAAGCCTACGAATTGGAACATTGTATTTATCGTGTTTATTTCCATCGTATCGATTTTACAGCTAGGAAAAATTTCCGAGTTCCTATACTTCAATTTTTAAAAGAACAGAAGGTGAGCTTGTAAATGGAGCATAATTATAAGAAGTTTGTTATTAAATTCATTGCCGTCTTCTGTGCAGTGCTCTTGCTCATTGCCGGAATCGTGTATATCGCAGACCCGTATGTTTACTATCATAAAAATGGAATTTATAAGCGAACTTTCACCAAAAATTTCAATATGCGCTACCAGATTCCAGGGATGATCAGGAATTTGGAATACGAAACGCTATTTGTCGGGACGTCAATGGGCCATAATTTTAAAGAAGAGAAGATTAACGAACTTTTTCAAACGAGTTCATTTAATGCAACCATCTCCGGTTCTTCTGCAAGAGAGCAGCGGAAAGCAGTGGAGCTGGCGATGAAATCCAAAAATGTGAAGCATGTGTTCTGGGAAATCAACTATGATTCTCTGGCAGGGGAAGCAGACCGTGTGGACGCCACCTTCCCGAAATTTCTATACGATCGGAACATCATCAATGATATTCCATACCTATTAAGCTATGAGGCGTTTAAAAAGATAGGCTATCAATGGGAAAACCAGCAGCAGGTAAAATCCGATGTGAATCCCTACAGTTTTTATAAATTTGGCGACAATAAAAAGCCTCTGACGGTGGAAGCGATGAAAGAGGAATTGGCAGGACAAAGTGCTCCGCCAGCTACAGCTCATACATTGGATTCTTACATGGAAAGCTTTCGGGCAAACATGCTTCCGATGATCAAGAAATATCCCGATACTAAATTCACCTTCCTCTACACGCCATATCCGATCACAAGGCATATGATCATTCAGGAGAAGGAGCCAGGCATCAACGAAGCTCGATTAGAAACGAAGCTTAAAATCTATCATGAACTGCAGAAGTATAAGAACGCCGTAGTCTATGACTTTCAGGATGAGGAAGATATTACTTTCAATGTAGGGAACTATATCGACCGGTCCCATTATTTTCCTTATATAAATGATCTCCTGTTGAAAAAAATGGCTGCCACCAAGCCGATTCAATCTACAGAGGAATATGAAAAGAAGGTGGAAAATCTGTCTTCACAGCTTGAAAATTTCTCCTATGATCAATTAAAAGAAAAGCAACTTCATGTAAGCAATAAATAGGAGTTATATCCCTTTCCACTTCAATCTTTTCGTAACAATAAAAAACTTTGCTTAATTATGACAATGTTTCTTATTTTATCCTTGTATAAAGATGCCAACGTGGTAAAATAGGGGTGTAGCACAATTCCTGTTTTGTATTTTAAATATGTGCGAAGGTTGGGTCCTTGCCGATGAAGAGTATCTGTTCTAGCAACAGGTACTCTTCATTTTTTTTGAAAAAAACCGGTTCTCAATTTGAGACCCGGTTTTTCAAATTACTAATTATTCTCTGCGATCGATACCTTCCATTTAGAAAGATCCGGTTTTTCGATTAACACCAATTCTTTTGGAAAAATAAAAGTCCATGGTTTGCTTGTATTGGCTTTTATTTCAAAATTATCGAGGGTGAACCCGCCTTTTGCAACCACAGCCCCTGATGCGTCTTCAACCAGCAGAGGCAGCTGATGGATCTGGATGTTCTTCGTATTTCCATTTCGAATTAATACTGTGACATGTAAGTCTCCGTTTTCAGTTTCCTTAGCCTGTAGGCCAAGAAAATTTACTTCCCCTTGCTTTAAGGCAGGCAGACCTTCCACCATTTTTCTTAGCTTGTCTTTTTCTTCTTGAGGAAGCGCATTTTCCCAAGTTTCATGGAAATCAATCCGATGTGTTTCGGTTTTTCTTAGTTCGAAGGCAAGCTTCCAGCCGTGCGATGGAATACTCTCAGACAATACATCGCTTTTTTCAAAAACAAAGTGCCAAGGAACACTTGATTTTGCTGGTATTTCACCGATATCAGCAAGGTTGAATACCTTTCTTGCCAATTGTTCTCCGTTTGGCCCAATCAACAAAAGCGAGGTTTCCGAAAGATGGATCCCTTTTGCGAGACTGTTGCGGACAAAGGCAGAAACAATCAGTTTGTTATCCTCAGTCCGAAGTTCGATGCCTGCAAGGGAGATCTGGTTTGGCTTCAACGGGGGAAGCTCATTGTTTAAGAAACGCAGTACATACTCCGACTCCTGCGGAATAGTAAGAGATGGAGGAAGGACGAGTACTGTATGAACCTCTTGTTCTTCAACAGTCCCTTCCTCGTCAATCAATTCTTGCGATGAAATTACCGAATCATCCCCTTGTTTTTCTATGTTATTTTTTTTATTTCTTTTCACTAGTGTTGCACTAATTAATATTCAATATTAAAAAGACTCACAATCTTCAATATTTTTGTTTTACGCAAAGAAAAAGTCCTTTATAATAGAT